>JBILWD010000005.1:0-29918 GCA_044370095.1 Opitutaceae bacterium
GCTCCGCGCCGAAGTTGCGCGGCACGACGAGCTTTACTACCGGCAGGCCCGGCCAGAGCTCACTGACTTCGCCTACGACGGCCTCAAGGCCGAGCTTGCGCGGCTCGAACGCGCCTTCCCGGAAGCTGCCGCGACCGGCGCCCCGTCTCCCACCGCCCGCGTCGGCGACGACCGGGCCGAGGGTTTCGCGCGGGTGCGCCATCGCCAAGCGATGACCACCCTCGACAACACCTACGACGAGGCGGAACTCCGCGAATTCCACGACCGCCTCGTCCGCGCCCTCGGCACCGAAGACCTCGTCTACACGGTCGAACCGAAGGTCGATGGCGTCGCGATCAGCCTGACCTATGAGGACGGACGGCTCACCCGCGCGGTGACGCGGGGCGACGGGGAGGAGGGCGATGACGTCACCGCCAACGTCCGCACGATCCGTGGCCTGCCGGCCGCGCTGGCCGACCTCGCGCCCCCGGCGGTTATCGAGGTACGCGGCGAGATTTTCCTGCGCGAGGAGGAGTTCCGCCGCATCAACCAGCTGCAGGAGGAGGCGGGCGAGGCCCCGTACGCCAACCCGCGTAACCTCGCGGCCGGCACCCTCAAACAGCTCGACCCCCGCGTCGTGGCCGGCCGCCGGCTCGAGATCGTCCTCTACGGCGTCGGGCACTGCGAACCCCCGGTGGCGACCTCCCAGACTGGGCTCCACGAGTGCCTGCGCGGCTGGGGCTTGCCGGTGCTCGACCCCTTCTGGTCCGTCCGTGGTCCCGATGCCGTGTGGGGCGCGATCAGCGAGCTCGACGCCCGCCGCCGCGCGCTCCCGTTCGGCACCGACGGAGCGGTAGTGAAGCTCGACGCCTTCGCCCAGCAGCGTCACCCGCGGGTCGGGTTCCGCGGGATGGCGGCGGACGGCCAAGCGGAGGCGGCGCGAAAATTGTCCCCGCGCTGGGCCTGCGCCTTTAAGTTTCCGCCGGACCGGGCGGAAACCCGCGTTCAGGAAATCACGATCCAAGTCGGGCGCACTGGGGTCCTGACCCCGGTGGCGGAGCTGGAGCCGGTCCTGCTCGCCGGCACCACGGTCCGACGCGCGACGCTGCACAATGCCGACGAGATCGCCCGCAAGGATGTGCGTCCGGGGGATACGGTGTGGGTGGAGAAGGCAGGCGAGATCATCCCTGCGGTCGTGGCGGTGGTGCCCGGGCGGCGTGCGCCCGGCGCGGCGCCCTACGTGTTCCCGCGGGAATGCCCCGTGTGCCGGACCATCGCGGTGCGTCCGGAGGGCGAGGTGGCGTGGCGTTGCCCGAACCCGGATTGCCCCGAGCAGGTGCGCCGCCGCATCGAGCACTTCGCCTCCAAAGCAGGGGTCGACATCGACGGTCTGGGGGAGGAGATCGTGGGCCAGTTGCTGGAACGGGGCGTCATCCGCCGCCTGCCCGACCTTTTCCGGCTGCGCCTCGAGGACCTCTTGCCGTTGCGCAAGTCGGGCGAGGTCTGGGCGGCCAACCTGATCGCCGGGATCGGCGCGCGTCGCGAGGTTGAGCTCTGGCGCGTGATCAACGGCCTCGGCATCCCGCAGGTCGGCGCGGCAGCCGCGAAGGAACTCGCGCGCACGTTCCGTTCGCTCGAGACCCTACTCGACGCCCCGTTCACCGAGCTGTGCCGCGTCGAAGGTTTTGGGGAGAAGACCGCGCAGGCCGTGCGGGCGTGGTGCGAGCAATCGGTAAATCGTGCGCTCGTGACCGACCTGCTCGGTGCCGGCTTAGCCCCACGGGCCCCGGCCGCCGTCGCGGGTGGTCTCGTCGGCAAGACCTTCGTGCTGACCGGCACGCTGCCCACGCTCGCCCGGGAGGAGGCGGCCGCGCTCATCGAGGCCGCCGGTGGCCGGGTGAGCGGGAGCGTCAGCCGCAAGACCCACTACGTGGTCGCGGGCGAGGAGGCGGGTTCCAAACTGACCAAGGCACGCGACCTCGGTGTTCCCGTGCTCGACGAGGCGGGCCTACGGGCGCTGCTCGCGGGCGGCTGAGCCGGCGTCCGCCCCGACACTCGGGATCAGGCGTAGCCGAGATTGCGGATCGCCAGCTGCAGTTCCGTCATAAAGGCCTGCGCGTCCGTCGGGGACGGGCGGTAGCCCTCTTTGCTCACCTGCGTGAAACCGGGTCGGCCGTATTGGTCGATCATCCACTTACCGGTCACGCCGTCGCTGAAGGTGACCGTCCCGCTCGCGATCGCTCCGGGGATGAGGGTAACTTTGTCGACCGCCACGCTGAGGGTGGACGCGCCCGCCGGTTCCTCGCCGGGTAACTCACCCTCCTCGCCGAACCCCTCCTCGATGGCCGGGGCCGCCGCCGTGGGATCCCCGACGTTCTCATCCCCGCCGGTACTGGGCGGTTGCGGCGCGGGGGCAGATGAGGCCGGGGCGACCGCCTTGGTGACGTCGCTCGTGTCGACCTTGGGCGCGGCGTCCTTCAGCTGCAGGTCGAGGTCATCGACGAGGAAGCGGACGTCGCGGTAAGTGAGGGAGAGTTGGAAGTGTTCCCGCAGTTTGGACTGGACCGCGGAGAGGCCATCGCCGGCGGCGACCCAGGAAACGACGGTCTGTTTTTGCTCGGGCGTGAGGTTCATCGGGGACGGAGCGTAGGCACCAGGGGCGCGCGTGCAACCGCGGGACGGGGCCGCGCGGGTGGGGTTCCCGCCTCAGCGGGAGAGCTGGGTCTTGAGGAAGTCGACGCTGTTGCGCATCGACGTGTCCTGCTCGCAGAGGTTTTCGACCGTCTTGCAGGCGTGGATGACCGTGCCGTGGTCGCGGCCGCCGAAGGCGTCGCCGATGTCCTGCAGGGAGTGCTTGGTGAGGATACGGGAGAGGTACATCGCGACCTGGCGCGGCATCGCGATGTTGTTGGGCCGGCGCTTGCTCGTCATATCGCTGTGCCGGATCTGGAAATGGTCCGCGACGCGCTTCTGGATCGTCTCGATCGTGAGCACGTTCTGGGCCTGCTCTAGCAGCACATCCTGGAGGAGGCGCTCCACCGCCGGGAGGTCGAGCGGCTGCTGGGTGAGGGAGGAGTAGCTGGAGACCTTGAGCAGCGCGCCCTCGAGGCGGCGGATGTTCTTGGTGATGTGCTCGGCGATGAAGCTGAGGATCGGCTCGGGCAGGGCGCAGCTGAGCTGCTGCGATTTCTTGCGCAGGATCGCGAGGCGGGTCTCGAAGTCGGGCGCTTGGATATCCGCGGGCAGGCCCCACTCGAAGCGGGAGACGAGGCGCGCCTCGAGCTTCTGGATCTCGCTCGCGCGCCGGTCACTGGTGAGGACGATCTGGCGGCCGGACTCGAAGAGGTCGTTGAAGGTGTGGAAGAATTCCTCCTGAATGCGCTCCTTGCCGGCGAGGAACTGCACGTCGTCGATGAGCAGGATGTCGACGTGGCGGTAGCGCTGCCGGAACTTCGCCAGCGCGTTCTCTTGCAGGGCGAGGATGAACTCGTTGGTGAACTTCTCGGTCGAGAGGTACGCGACGCGGGCGTCGGGGTTCGCGCGCACCACGGCGTGGCCGATGGCGTGCATCAGGTGCGTTTTCCCGAGGCCGGTGTCCCCGTAAAGGAAGAGCGGGTTGTAGGCCTGCGCCGGCGCCTGCGCCACCGCCATCGCCGCGGCGTGCGCCATCTGGTTGTTGGAGCCGACGACGAAGGTCTCGAACGTGTTGCGCGGGTTGAGGGTACCCTGGGAGGCCCCGCGGTCCTCGCCGCGGGTGGAGCGCTTTGCGGGCGCCGGCCGGACGCGGGCCGGCGGGGCGGCTTCAAACGGCGAGGCCGTGCCCCCAGCGGGTTCCGTCTTGCGCAGTCGCACCTGCACTGCCCGGCCCGCCGTGAGGCGCAGTCGCTGCGTGATCAGGTCGAGGTAGTTGTCGTGAATCCAGATCGCCGCGAAGTCGTTTGGTACCCCCAGCGTGATGGTGTCCGCCGTCGCCTCTAGGCACACGAGCGGCTCGAACCACATCTGGAACACGTCCTCCGGGAAGAGCGACTTGAAGTCGCACTTGACGGTTTCCCACAGGCTGGGGGAGAGGAGGGCGGAAGACATATCCGGGCGGTGGGAGGCGGTTTTATTCACAGGGCGCCGCCGGTTGCGTCTCACTTATGCCACCAACACCGTCACCTGCGCCGGTCTGCCGAGAGGGAAAGGGGTCGAAAAAGGGGGAGGGCATCGGGGGCAAGGTTTGCATTTCCAAGTCGATGCGGGAAAAGGGGTAGGGGAAGTCTCGCGGCGGGCGCCTCAGGGAGGGCTCGAAGGGCATAAGAAGGAACAACCGGAACGGGCGCCACCGGTGGCGAAGCGCGGAGTAATCTTTAAGCGCCGGGGCATTTCAAGGTCAACTTTCCCACAACTTGTTCACACCGTCTTCGGAGGGCCCCGGCGACCCCTCCCGGGACCTTCCGGCGGGCCCTCACGCGGGGGGCGTCGCAGTCGCGGCGGCGGGCACGGGATCTGTCCAGCGGCCGTGCTCGCGGATGAGCGCGATGAGCCTCGCATCGGCCTGTTCCTGCGGCAGGTTGTACTGCACGCAGGTTTTGCCTACGTAGAGGTTGATCTTACCCGGTGCGCCGCCGACGTAGCCGAAGTCCGCATCCGCCATCTCGCCGGGCCCGTTCACGATGCAGCCCATAATGGCGATCTTCACGCCCTTGAGGTGGCCCGTCTGTGCCCGAATCCGCTGCGTGGTCGTCTGCAGGTCGAAAAGGGTGCGCCCGCAACTGGGGCACGCGACGAACTCCGTCTTCGAGCTGCGCGCGCCCGCGCCCTGCAGGACGTTGTACGTCAGCCGCAGCGCGCGCTCCGGATCCGCCTCGGTCTCGACGCTGACGAGATCGCCGAGGCCGTCGCAGAGCAGGCCGCCAGTGAGGAACGAAGCCTCCAGCAGGCGCGAGAGGAAGTCGCTCCCCGGGCGCACGGCCGTCGCCGCGGTGTTCCGGATCCAGAGCGGCGCGCGCCAGCCCGCCCGCGTCGCGGCCTCCGCGAGTCGGCGGTAAGCACCGAGCGCGTGTTCTCCCGCTGCCGTGCCGTCCGCTGCCAGAGTCACGATCAGCCGGTCCACCACGTCGGGCGGGAGCGCCGCGGCGAGTCCCGGCAGCGAGTCCGCGGTGATCCCCGCCGCTACGAGATGACCGTGCGCTGCCGCGAGCGAGAGGTGCGCCGCGAGTGCCGGCGCTTCGTCCGTCCGGAAATCGCGCGCGATCACGAGACGCCCCGGGCTCAGCGCGAGGAGCGGCTGCAGCACGTCCGGCGTCAGCGCAGGGTCCACTTCCAGCGCGAGGAAGTTCACCGGCAAGCCGTTCGCCGCCGCGGCGCAGAGCCGGCCGAGGTCACCCACTCCGCGGACCGGCACGAGGATGCCCTCGACCGGGGTATCTGCCCGCGCCGGGGCCCGCAGCCACGGGGCCGGCCGCGCTAGGTCCTCCACCGCGCCGAACCGCACGATCACCCGCGGCGGCTGGTCGGGGCCGGTCCGGCAACCGGCGCCGAGGTCGACCGCCGCCGGCACGCGGCGCTCGTAGTGGTAGGGATCGATGCGGTCCGGCGGCTCGGCGGCCGCGCCCGCGGGCTCCGCCCAGAGGCGCATCGCCTTGTCCGCGATGGCGCGGGCGACTGGGATCTCGTACACGCTGTCCTCCGTGAGCGAGACGCGGATCGTGTCACCGAGGCCGTCCAGCAGCAGCGAGCCGATGCCGATCGCGCTCTTGATGCGGCCGTCCTCCCCGTCGCCGGCCTCGGTCACGCCGAGGTGGAGCGGGTAATGCATGTCCTCCTCCGCCATCCGGGCGACGAGCAGGCGGTAGGCCTGGATCATCACCTTGGGGTTGGAGGCCTTCATCGAGAGGATGAGGTCGCGGAACCCGTTCGCCTCGGCGATGCGGAGGAACTCGAGCGCGCTCTCCACCATCCCGAGCGGCGTGTCCCCGTAGCGGTTGAGGATGCGGTCGCTGAGGGAACCGTGGTTGGTGCCGATCCGCAGCGCGCGGCCCAGCTCGCGGCAGCGCTGGACGAGCGGGGAGAAGGCCTCGTGGAGGCGTTCGAGCTCTGCGGCGTAGTCGGCGTCGCTGTACTCCCTCACCGCGAAGCGCTTCTTGTCCGCGTAATTGCCGGGGTTCACCCGCACTTTCTCCACGTGCTCCACCGCCTCGAGAGCCGCCCCGGGCAGGAAGTGGATGTCCGCCACGAGGGGCACTCCGGCGAAGCCCGCGGCGCTGAACCCCGTGCGGATCTCGCGCAGGCAACGCGCCGCGGCGACGTTAGGGGCCGTCACCCGGACGATCTCGCACCCCACCTCCGCAAGCGCGATCGCCTGGCGCACGGTCGCGGCCACGTCCTGCGTGTCGCTCGTGGTCATCGATTGCAGCCGCAGCGGGTTCGCGCCGCCGACACCGACGGACCCGACCCGCACCTCGCGCGTGGCGCGCCGGCGGGTCCGGAAACGATTGGGACAATAGTTCATCGGGCGGAAGCGGGCGCGGTGGGCGCGGCCGGTGCGGCGGCCGGCGGCGCGGCGCGTTCCGCCCGCATCTCCCGCAGCGTGCGCGGCACGTCGCTGAAGACGGTCACGTAGGCCACGAGCGAAAGCAGGACGACCATGAACACGCTTTGCGCGCCGGCGATCAGCGAGGCGGGCAGGGGACGGCCGCGCAGCCGGCCGAGGGTCGCGAAGAGCATATGGCCCCCGTCGAGCACCGGGATCGGGAGCAGGTTGAACAGGGCCAGATTCACGTTGAGCAGCAGCGTGATCAGAAACACGGCCCGCAGGCCCACCTCCGCGGCGCTGTGCAGGACGCGCGCGATGCCCACGGGACCGGACATCTTGTCGAGGCCAATGTCCGACCGCGGATGGACGAGGCTCACTAGCGTCCGGTACGTCCACCCGATCGCGTCGCCGAGTTGGCGGAACGGCGAGACGTGCACGGTCTGGAAACCGGTCTTCAGGGTGAGGCCCGCCCCCGGGACGGCCACCGCGCCCTCGGCCGCCGGCAGGCGTAGCACGCGTTCGGCGCCCGCGCGGCGCACGCGGACCTCGAGTTCCCGCCCGCTCGCCGCCGCGAGCGCCGCGCGGAAGGGGACGTCGCTCCAAACCGGGCGCCCGTCGGCCTGCAGGATCTCGTCCTCGGGTTGGAATCCGGCCTGTGCCGCCGGGGAATCCGGGGCCACGGCGTGGACGAGCAGTTCGAAGCCGGGCCCGATGCCCACGCGGCGCACCCGCTCATCCCCGGCCAGTTGCGGGTGGATCGTCACGTCGAGGATGCGGCCCGCGCGCTCGACGGTGAACACGACCTGTGGCCGGCCGGCGGCGTCGCGGCCGGTGCCGAGGATCAGGGAATTCTGAATGTCGATCCACGCCGCGACTGGGCGGCCGTCGATCCGCCGGATGTGGTCGCCGGGTTCGAGTCCCGCCTCGCGGGCCGGGCTGGGGACCTCGCGGCCATCCGGCAGCGTGAGGGTGGGGGCGACGTGGCCGATGCGGGTGGAGAGCCCATCGCTGCTCATCGGCTGGCCGAGTGCCCAGAGGAGGACGGCCAGCACGAAGGCGAAGATTAGGTTGCACGCGGCCCCCGCGGCGAACACGAGCATCCGCGTGCCGTACGTGACCGGCGGTCGGCCGCTGAGGTCGGCCCGGCTTGGGCCCTCGGCCGCGCCGAGGTCGGCGAGTTCGGGGAGCAGCACGTAGCCGCCGAGGGGGAACCAGGCGATTCGGTATTCCACCCCGTCGCGCCCGCGCCACGACCAGAGCGGTGGTCCGAAGCCGATGGAGAACCGCTCCACCAGCACGCCGCGGCGGCGAGCGGCGAGGAAGTGGCCGAGTTCGTGGACGAAGATCGAGCCGCCGAAGAAAAGGACGACGAGCGCGATGGACCAGAGGTTGCCCAGCAGGGCGGGGAGCAGATCGGTGGCCACGTCAGGTCAGGGGTTCGTGGCCGGCAGGTGCGCTCCGGCGCGGCGGCGGGCCTCAGCATCCGCGGCGAGGACCGCAGAGAGATCGGGGGAGGGCAGGGTGGGCATTTCCTCCAGCACCGTTTCCACGACGCGCGGGATCGCAAGGAAGGGCAGGCGACCGGCGAGGAAGGCGGCGACCGCGACCTCGTTGGCCGCGTTGTAGATCGCCGGGGCGGCGCCGCCCGCCACCATCGCTTCCCGGGCGAGTCGCAACATCGGGAAACGGGCCTCGTCCACCGGCCGGAACTCCAGCCCGAACGCGCGCTCGAGGGAGAGTGCCGGCTCGGTCCCGGGCGCGCGCTCCGGGTGGAGCAGGGCGTGCTGGATCGGGAACGTCATCGAGGGCGGGCAGAGCTGGGCCAGCATCGCGCCGTCGGTGAACTCGACCAGGCAGTGCACGATGCTCTGCGGGTGCAGGACCGCGCCGCATTGCTCCGGCCGCAGGCCGAATAGGTGCTGCGCCTCGATCAGCTCCAGGCCCTTGTTCGCGAGCGTGGCTGAATCGACGGTGATTTTCGGGCCCATCGACCAGTTGGGGTGCCGCAACGCATCCGCCGGCGTCGCCTGTGCGAGCCGCTCCGCCGGCCAGTCGCGGAACGCGCCGCCGCTCGCGGTGAGCACGATGCGGCGCACGGCCGCCGCGGGATGCCCCTCGAGGCATTGGAAGACGGCGTTGTGCTCGCTGTCTACCGGTAGGATCCGCACGCCGTGCTGCCGCGCAGCCGCCATCACGAACGGGCCCGCCAGCACGAGAATTTCCTTCGAGGCTAGGGCTAGGTCCTTGCCCGCCGCGATCGCCGCTAGGGCCGGTTCTAGCCCGAGGGTGCCCACGACCGCCACCAGCACGAGGTCCGCTTCGGGCAGTCGCGCCAGCTCACGCAGCCCCTCGAGGCCGCCGTGCAGGCGCGTGCCGGGTAGGAACGCCTCCGGGGCGGCTCGCGCCGCCGCGAATGCATCTGCGTCGAAGATTCCCACGTCGCGCACGCCGTGTTCCCGCGCGATCGCTGCCAGTTGCTCCCAGCGTCCCCGCCCGGCCACCGCGACCAGCTCCAGCCGGTCCCGGTGCGCCGCGATTACCCGCCGCGTACTTTCGCCGATGGAGCCGGTGGCACCCAGGAGAACAATGCGTTTGCGGCGGGCGGACACGGGGACGGCGGGGGGCGCCTCAGGCTAGCCCGAGGAGCAGGTAGCCGACCGGCGCGGCAAGGATCATGCTGTCGCTCAGGTCGAACATCCCACCGATGCCCGGGATGGCGCGGCCGGAGTCTTTGAGGTTGGCCCGCCGCTTGATCACTGACTCGACGAGGTCGGCGACAATCCCCAGCACGGCCACGGGAATCGCGATCAGCGCGGCGCGACCGGGCGTCAGGTGGCCGCCGAGGACGTCGCGCGCCAGCCAAGCCACCCCGGCGCCGATGCCCATCGAGGAGAGGATACCGCCCGCGGCGCCTTCCCAAGTCTTCTTCGGGCTGATCTGCGGGGACATCCGGTGCCGCCCGAAAGCGAGGCCCGCCAGAAGCGCGCCCACATCGCAGAACTTGGCCACCGCCACCAGCCAGAGCCCGAGCAGCAGCCGCGCATCCGCGCCGACGGCGTCCCCGGGCCGCGGGACGAGAATCGCCACGAGGAACGAGAGCATCAGGGAGACGTAAACGATGCCGAAAAGGGTGGTCGCTAGTGCCTCGACGCGGGTCTCCGGCGTGCGTTCGCCAAGCAGGCGCACGGCGCAGACCACGACGGCGAGCGGCAGCACCATTCCCATCGGCCAACCGAGGCGCGCTTCCAGCCAAGGCGCGAGGGTCACGAGCACGCCGACACCGACCCCGAACTTGTCGAACGGGTCGTAGCCCGCCCCCCGCATCAGCTGGTAGAACTCGCGGAGGGTGAGCGCCGAGATCACGGTGATCACCACGAGGGCCCCGGGCGTGCGGAAGAACCAGAGCGCGCTGCCGAGGAGCGCCCAGAGAAGGACGGTGCTGAGGATGCGCTGGACCATTACGGAGCGGGGCTCAGACGCCGGCCGGCTGGACCTGAGCGCTGGTCCGGCCGAAGCGGCGCTCGCGCCGCTGGTAGTCCGCGATGGCCGTCTCGAGGTCCGCCCGCGAGAAGTCGGGCCAGAGGACCGGGGTGAAGTGGAATTCCGCGTACGCGGCCTGGAGGAGGAGGAAGTTGCTCAGCCGCGTCTCCCCCGAGGTGCGCACCACGAGGTCGGGATCCGGCAGGTCTGCGGTGTAGAGGTAACGCCGGAAATGCTCCCAGGACGCCTCGCCGGCCGGCTCCCGACCCGCCGCCACCGCCGCGGCGTAGGCTTGTGCCGCCTCCGCCACCTCGGTGCGCGAACCGTAGTTCAGTGCCAGCACCAGCGTGTAGCCGGTGAGGTGCCGCGTCTCCGCTTCCGCTTCCCGCAGGCGCGCCTGCACCCCCGCGGGCAGGTCCTTGGTCCGCCCGATCGTCCGCAGCCGGATGCCCTCGCGCCGGAAGTTGTCCAGCTCCCGCCCGAGGTAGTACTCCAGCAGGCCCATCAGCGCGCCGATCTCGTCCGCCGGCCGCCGCCAGTTCTCCACCGAGAAGGCGTAGAGGGTCAGCATCCGTACCCCGAGGTCGCGCGCGGCCCGCGACACCGCGCGCACGGTCTCGACGCCGCGCCGATGGCCCTCGATCCGGGGGAGCCCCCGCTGCGTTGCCCACCGCCCGTTGCCATCCATAATGATGGCGACGTGCGCGGGAACAGCGAGGGCGGGATCCATGAACGGGCGAAGTTGGGGCGCGGTGCGGGCGTTGACAAGCGCGCGGTCCGGGCCGCTCAGCGGCCGCGCAGGAACGCGAAGGTGCGGTCCGCCTGCCCCGGCAGCACCTCGTGCCCGAAGTCCGGGTAGAGCACGACTTCCTTGGGGCCCGGGATGCGGTTGAAGGCCGCGAACTGAGTGCTCGGCAGACAGATCGGGTCCATCAGGCCGGTGAACATCAGGGTCCGCGCCCGGATCCGCGGCGCAAGGTGCTGCACGTCGATGTACCCGAGCCGGGTGAAGATCTCGTGCTCCCGCTCGTGCCGCGGGTCGAACGCACGGAAGAACAGCCGCAGTTCCTCGTACGCCTCCCGCGCTTGGTCCATCTCCCAAGTTCGCTGGTAATCGCAGAGGAACGGGTACACCGGGGCCGTCCGGCTGATCCGCGGCTCCAGCGCCGCGCAGGCCAGCGCGAGCGCCCCGCCCTGCGACGCCCCGCAACAACTGGCGCGCGCCGGATCGACCTCGGGGAACGCGAGCACCACCCGCGCCAGTTGGACGGTATCGAGGAAGATCTGCCGATAGAGCAGCCGCGTGGGATCCGGGTCGTCCAACCCCCTTACGATGTGCCCGCGCAGGGTCGGACCGCGGACGCGCCCGTTGTCCTCCGAGCGCCCGCCCTGGCCCCGGCAGTCCATCGTCGCGTGGCAGCAGCCCTCCGCCGCCCAGCCGAGCTTGTCCACCCAGTCGCCCGAATGCCCCGCGTAACCGTGGAACTGCAGCACCGCCGGGCACGAGCGGGGGCGGGCGTCCCGCGGCCGCACGACCTTCGCGTAGATCCGCGCGCCGCCCACGCCGGTGAACCAGAGGTCGAGGCACTCGACGCGTTCCGTGGCGGGCCCGGCCGCCGGGCGCAGTTCCGGTTCGGGCGGGGTGGCGTCAAGTTCGCGCAGCGCCGCCGCCCAGTAGGCGTCGAAGTCGTCCGGCCGCGGGTTGCGCCCGGCGTACTCGCGGAGCTGGTGGGGAGGCAGGTCGATCAGGGGCATAAGGTCAGAACACGCGCAGGAACGAGCGGGGGCCGAGGTCGATCAGGGCGCCGGGACCGCCAGCGCTCCAAGTGCCGCGCCGACCCCCGTCGGGGCCGAAGACGCCGACTTCGCCCGCGCCCTCCGCCAGCACAGCGTGGAGCTCGCCCGTCTCCCCGTCGCAGGCGAGGGGGCCGGCCGCGGCGGCGGCGAGGCGGAATTCCCCCCGGCGCCGGCCCGCGAGGTCGTGCCGGGAGACGGTGCGGCCATCCGCCGCGAGCACCACCAGCTCGTCCCGTACCGCGTCGAACGCGAGGCCGCGGGGGGCGTTCGCCACGCCCTCCAGCGTGAAGCGCTGCACCGGTCGGCCAAGCCGGGTGTGTTCGGCCACCGCGCCCGCGGGGCCGACGAGCAGGAAAAGGTGCCCGTTCCGCGGCCGCACGGCGAGATCGTCCCCGCCCGTGACCCCCGCCAGCTCCAGCTCACGTTTCAGGCGCCGGGCGGGGCGGTCGACCACCCGAATGCGGTCGCCGGGTGCGAGGCGCAGGAAGAGGTGGTCGGTGAAGGGATCGTAGGCGAGGCCGGCCACGCGCTCGCCTGGCGCGATCAGGCTCGGGACCTCGCCGGCGCCCGCCGGACTAAGGTCCGCCACGCGTTCCGGTTGCCCGGGCGCGAAGGCGTAGCGGTGCAGCGGGCCGGGCGTGGCGCAGCCGGCTGTCAGCGCGAGCGCGAGCCCGGCCGCCGCCCGCGCGAGGAGGGCTTTTCGCGTTGTCATCCGCGCCGCCCCGGGGGTGAGTGGCGGGATGAAGGTCGCGTTCATCAGTGGCACGAGCATCGTCAATTCCCCCCTGTTCTCGGCCTGGCCGGTGGAGACCGTCGAGACCAAATACGGCCCCGTCTCCTTCCGGCGGCGCGGCGACCACGTGCTGCTCAACCGCCACGGCTTCGGCGTGCCCCTACCCCCCCACGCCATCAATTACCGGGCCAACCTCGCCGCGATCGCGGAACTCGGCTTCCGTCAGGTGCTCTCGCTTAACTCGGTCGGCTCCCTCCGCCCCGAGCTGCCCCCCGGAACCCTTGTCTCGTGCTCGGACTACGTCGCGCTCCAGCAGGGGCCGGCGACTTACTTCGACACGGAGCTGCGCGGGGGCGCCCCCGGCATCGCCAACACGCTGATCCCTCGGCTGGTGCGCGAGCTGGCCCCCGAGTTCGTGATCCATCCCGGTAAGGTCTACGTGCAGATGCGCGGCCCGCGCTTCGAAACCAAGGCGGAGGTCCGTATCATCCGCGCCTGGGGCGACGTCGTCGGGATGACCGCGGCCCACGAGGCGGACCTCTGCGTCGAGCTCGGCCTCTGCTACAACAGCCTCGCCCTCATCGACAACTACGCCAACGGCCTCGAGGGCACCTCGATCGACTTCGAGGCCTTCCGGGCGCTCGTCCGCGAGAACCAGGCGCGCGTCAACCGCCTCTTCACCCGCCTGCTCGAGCTGCTCGGCCCGGATTTCCCCGACGCTGGGTAGTTCTACGGCCGGGCGGCGTACAAAACCCCTTTGCCCACCGCCCCGGATCCGCCCAGCCTCGCGCGATGACTGATTTCGTCGCCGCCCCCCGGATGGAGCAGGCTCGGGTGGTGCTGGATCGCCTCCGCGCCAATATGCGCGAGACCATCCGCGGCAAGGACGGGGTCATCGACCTCGTCCTCACCGGCCTTGCCGCCGGCGGGCACGTTCTGCTCGAGGACCTCCCCGGCGTCGGCAAGACGACGCTCGCCTACTCGCTCGCGCGCTCGATGGATTGCGCGTTCTCCCGCATCCAGTTCACCAGCGACTTGCTGCCCGGCGACGTGACCGGCGTGGCGGTGTACGACGAGACGATGCGGACGTTCGTTTTCAAGCCGGGCCCGGTGTTCGCCCACATCGTGCTAGCCGACGAGATCAACCGCGCCACGCCCAAGACGCAGTCGGCCCTGCTCGAGGTGATGGACCGCGCCCGCGTGAGCGTCGACGGCCAGACCCACGCGGTGGGGTCGCCGTTTATGGTGTTCGCGACCCAGAACCCGCTCGACTTCGAGGGGACCTTCCCGCTGCCGGAGAGCCAAATGGACCGCTTTCTGCTCCGGCTGCGGATGGGCTACCCCGACCCAGCTGACGAGCGCGAGGTGCTGCGCCGGGCCCGCGGCGGGTACGACGCGATCGCCCTCAACCCGGTCGCGAGCCGCGAGGAGGTCCTGGAACTGCAGGCGCTGGTGGGCGAGGTCTTCGTCGAGGACACGGTGCTCGATTACATTCTGCGGCTGGTCGGCGCGACGCGGGCGGAGCCGGAGTTCCGCCACGGCGTGAGCGTGCGCGCCGGCGTGGCCCTGCGGCAGGCGGCGCAGGGGCGGGCGCTAGTCGCGGGGCGGGACTTCGTCCTGCCGGAGGACGTGGCCGCCCTCGCGCCGTTCGTGTTCGCGCACCGGCTCGCGCCGCTGCGCCCGTCCGGCGATCCCGCCGAGGACACGCGGGCGGTCGAGGCGGCGCTGCGCCGCATCCTGGCCGCCGTGGCGCGGCCGGAGTGACCTGCCGTGGCGCCCGAGGCCCAGATCCCCGGGGGCGAAGGCTGGGAGGGCCCGCGGGGCCCCGGCCGGCGTCCCGGCTTCACGTGGCGCCGCCTACTTTGGTCGCTGCTCTGCCCGCCGCGCGGCAATCGTGTCGTGCCCACGCCGCCCGGCGCCTTGCTCGGGGTGTTGTGCGCGGGCCTCACCGCGGCCGCCTACGGCTCCGCGAGCAATATTCTGTTCATCACCGTTGCGCTGCTGCTCACCAGCCTTGTGCTCGGCGGCTTGCTGGGGTGGCTGAACCTGCGCGGGCTGCGCTGGCGGCTGCGGCCGCCGCGGGCGCTCCGGGCAGGGCAGGACGCGGTGGTGCCGCTCGAGCTGCGCCACGCGGGGCGTTTCCTGCCCGTGCGGTGCGTGGGCTTTGAACTCGCGGCGCGGGCCGTACCGGCCGGGGGCGCGGGCGCGTCGGATCTGCCCGCCCGACTCCGGCTGGCGCCGAGCGGCGAGACGCCGGTGACCGGCCGGGTGGCGCTGCCCGGCCGGCTCGATCCCGGTACGGGTGCCGAGGTGGCGTGGGACGTCCGGCCGGCGCGCCGCGGCCGCCTGCGGATCGAACTCCGCCGCGTCGTCTCGGTGTTTCCTTTCGGCCTGTTGCGGCGCGAACTCAGCCCCTCCCTTGCGGTCGAGACGATCGTCTGGCCCGCGCCGGCCGAACCGCGGCTCGTGGGCACGGGATTCGCGCGCCGGCGGCCCGAGGGCCGGCCCCGCCCCCGCGCCGGCGTCGGGTCGGACCTGCTCGCGCTCCGCGCCTACCGGCCCGGGGATTCGCCGCGTCAGGTGCATTGGAAGGCGAGCGCGCGCACGGGCTCCCTGCTGGTCCGCCAACCGGCCGCCGAGGCCTCGGAGGGCTACGCCCTGCGCGTGTGCACCGAAGCCGCGCGCTGGCCGCGGCCGGCGCAGTTCGAGCTGCTGCTGAGCGTGGCCGCCGCGCTCGCGGAGGATTTCTACCGCCGCGGTCGGCTGCAGTCCTTCGCCCTCGGGACCGGCCCCGCCTTCGCCGTGCGGCGCTTGAGCGACCTCGAGCGCGCCCTCGATTGCTTGGCGCTGGCCGAGCCTGGCCCGCCGATGCCCGCCGCCGCCGGCGGAAGGGAGATCGTGACGTTCACGCCCGAGGGCGCGCGCGGCGTCGTCGCGTGGGCCGGACGGGAAAGGCTCGCCGTCCTATGAGCCGCCCCTCGCCCCGCCCGCGGCTCGACCCCGCCGATCTCCCGCCGCTCCGCTGGCTCCTCGGCGGCCTGCTCTCGCTGCTCGGCATCAGCACGGTCCTCTACACCGATGTCGACGCGGGGCTGCTGATGCCCTTCGCCGCGGGGGTCACGCTCGCCGTGCTGCTCCGGCCGCGCCTGCCCTCGCGCGTGCCCGGGGTGGTGCACACGCTCGCGTTCCCCGTCATCCTCGGCTGCTTCGCCCTCGATCTCTGGCTGGATCTCGAGCTGCTGCCCTCGCTGGTGCGCCTCGACATCCTGCTGCTCACCTACCGCAACCTCGGCTATCGGGGCCGGCGCGAGGACCTGCAGCTGATCGTGCTGGGCCTTTTCCTCGTCATTGTGGCCGGCGTGCTGTCGGTGTCGCCCACCTTCGCGGTGCACCTGCTACTCTACGGCGCTTGCGCGCTGGGCCTGCTGATGGTGTTGACGCTCGAGGCCGGGGGCGGCCCGCCGGAGGGCACCGGGGTGGCGGACGTGCGGAGCGTGCCCGCGTGGGTCCGGCAGGGCGGCTGGCGCGCCCGCTTCCGGCGCTGGTTCGCGGTGGTCGACGCCCGCCTCGCGCTGCTGGGCGGGATCGTCTTCGTGCTGCTGGTGGCCGGGACCACGCTCGTGTTCCTCTCGCTCCCGCGGTTCCAGCTCGAGAGCGGGCTGTTCCTCAACCGCGTGATCACGAAGAAGGCGAAGTCCGGCTTCAGCGATTCGGTGCAACTCGGCGAGGTGTCCGCCATCCAGCTCGATCAGGGGGTGGCCCTGACCGTCGACGTGGACGATCCTGCCGCGGTGCCGCGGGACCTCTACTGGCGGATGATCGTGCTCGACGAGTACGTCGACGGGACCTTCCGCCTGTCCTCGGCCCTCCGCGCTCAGTTCGGGCCCGAGCGGCTCGCCGCGTTGCAGCCCGGGGACGGCCGTGGCGGGGACGCCCGCACGGCCGCGTGGACCCTTTACCTCGAGGCGGGCGTGGGCCGGCACCTGCCGCTGCTCGGCTCGTACGAGCGCCTGCGGTTCCGCGAACGCCAGACGTTCCGCGCCTCCACGCCGCTCGCGCTCGTCGCCCTGCGCGAGGATCCCGTGGCGATGCTGGCGTTCCGGGTCGACGGCTTCCGGCCCGGACTCGTCCTGCCCGACCCGACCTTCCTCGCCCGCTGGGAACGCCGTGAGCGGGGTCCGGAGCCCGGCGCGCCCCTCCAGGCTGCTTTGCCCGGGAGCGTGCGCGACCGGCTCCTGCTCCGCCAAGTGGTGGAGGAGCTGGGCGGGAACGAGGGCGGCGCCGCTGACTTCGCGCGCCGCGCCTCCGCGTGGCTGCGCGACCGGCACGGCTACTCGCTTTCCCCGGTCATCCCCCCCGGTGCCGGGGATCCCGTCGTCCGCTGGCTCCGTTCGCGCGAGGCGGGCCATTGCGAGCTTTTCGCCGGCTCCTTCGTGCTCCTGGCGCGCGCGGCCGGCTTCCCGGCGCGGCTGGTCACCGGCTTCCGCGGCGGCAGCTGGAACGGCTACTCCAACAGCCTCACGGTGCGGAACTCCGACGCTCACGCTTGGGCCGAACTCTTCGACGAGGCCGCGGGCGGCTGGCGGCGCGTCGATCCCCTGGCCTCCCCGGTGGCGGACGCGGGTGCCGGGCCCGAGGTCGCTGCCGCCGTGGCGGCCCAGCCCGACCGGAGTTGGGGAGCGCGCTGGGACAGCCTGCGCGTCTTCTGGTACCGCCGGATCGTGAGCTTCGATCAGCGTTCGCAGGTCGAGTCGGCGCGGGGCCTGCTGGCGGCGGCCGAAGCCTGGTTCCGCGAGGGTCGGGACGCTGCGCGCGCCTCCCTCGGGCGGGCGGCGGTGTGGTGGCGCTCCCCGTGGGACGCAGGACGGCTGGCCGCGGCGGGCGGGGTGGCAACGGGCGGGCTGCTGTTGGTCCTGCTCTGGCGCCGCGTCCGCTGGGATTTCTGGCGCGGGCCGGGGCGAACCGGGCGCGAGGCCGCCGTGCGCCGGGAGGCCGGGCGCTGGCTGGGGCGCCTCGAACCCGCGGCGGCGGACGATCCGGAGCGGGCCGCGGTGGTCGTACAACTACAGCGCCTGCGCTTTGGGGCGGCGGCGGGCTGGCCGGATCCGGCCGCGAGTTTTCAGCGGGCGCGGCGGCTGCGACGCCCCCCGGGGCGGCCGGCCCGGTTCAACCGTTCCTGAACTGCACCGGCAGGCCGGGCGGGCGATTTCGCTTCTCCAGCCACGCCTTGAAGATCGCGTGGGCCACGGGGCTCGCGTAACGACCGCCGCCCGTCTCCTCGCCCGGCGTGTCGCCCTCGATCGCCACCGCGACTGCGATGCGCGGGTCATCGACCGGAGCGAACGCGATCAGCCAGGCGAAATTGATCATCCCCTTCGGGTCCTGCTTCTGCGCGGTGCCCGTCTTCGCCGCCAGCCGCAGTCCGGGCAGCGGCGCCAGCACGCGCGGATCCTGGAAGATACGCGCGGTCCCGTGCGGACGCTGCGTCACCTGCTCCATCCCCCGCAGCAGCGCCGCCCGCTGGGCCGCGTTCAGCCCGGTGGACTCCTGCCGCTGCGGTGGCCGCGCCGGGTCGTGCAGCAGGTAGGGCTGCGTCCAGACCTCATCGCGCGCGATCGAGGCGGCGAAGCAGGCCATCTGGAGCGGGGTCACGTCGACGAAGCCCTGGCCGATCGCGAACTGCGCGGTGTCGCCCCCGACCCAGCCCTCGCCGGTAAGCCGGCGCTTCCAGGCCGGATCCGGGATGATCATCCGGCGGGTCTCGTCGGGCAGCTCGATGCCCGTCGGGTGGTCGAGGTGGAAGCGCCGCGCCTCCCGCGCGAGGACGTCCGGACCCATCTCGAGGCCGGCCCGGTAGAAGTAGACGTTGCAGCTCTTGGTGATGGCGGTGACGAGGTCCACCTCGCCGTGCGCGGTGCCGTCGTGGCAGGAGAACGATCGGGCGCCGACGCGCATCGAGCCGCCGCAGCTGATCGTCGCCGTCGGGTCGAGGGTGCCCGCGCGCAGGCCGGCGACGGCGGTGAGGATCTTGAAGGTCGAGCCGGGCTTGTAGACGCCTTGGATGGCTCGCTTGAACCAGGCGCCGCGGGCGGTGATGTCGGCCGCGGCAGCGCCGCCGAGGCGCGGCGAGAAGATGTTGAGGTCGTAGTCCGGCTTGCTGGCGAGCACCAGGACCTCGCCGGTCCGCACATCCAGCGCGACCGCGGCGCCGGCCATCTCGGTCTCGGCCAGGCGGGCCTCGGCGGCGAGCTGGAGGTCGAGGTCGAGGGCGAGGCGCACGTCCTGGCCCGGCCGGGGCAGCACCTGCTGGAGCGGCGGGTGGATGCGGTTGCCCGCCGGGTCGACGCGGAAGATCGCGCCGCCGGCCTCGCCCTGGAGCTGGTCGTCGAGGCGCTTCTCGATGCCGTCGCGTCCGACCGTGCCCTTCATCTTGAACGTGCGCAGGTCGCCGCCCGGGAAGTCCTCGATCTCGCCGGCGTCCCCCGTGCCCACGTACCCGAGGGTGTGGGCCGCGGCGGAGCCGTGGGGGTGGTGCCGCACGCTCGCGGTGTGCACTTGGGCGGGGGAGTTGACCGGCAGGCCCTCGAGCAGGCGGGCGTACTCGGCGGGGGCGAGGTTATCGAGCAGCGTGTACGGCAGGAGCAACTCGCGCGCGAAGTGGCGGTCGAGGTCCCGCGCGTCGACCTTCTCGGCGCGCCCGATGAGCGTGTTCACCTGGTCGAGGTAGCGCTGCACGACCGTGGCGCGCGCGATCTGGAGGATCTGGACCGCGCTGGGTAGGTCACCGGCGGCGGCGTCCTCAAGCTGCCGGTAATTGCGGCGGATGCGGATCTGCTCCGAGCGAATCTCGGGGCGTAGGGCGTCGAGCAGGAGCCGCACGGAGAACCGGGGCCGGTTGCCGGCGAGGACGCGGCCCTCGCGGTCGAGGATCTGCCCGCGCGGGCCCGGGTGCACAATCCGCCGCTGGTTCTGCACCCGCTCCGCCTCCGCGTGGGCGTCGACCTTCAGGAGCTGCTGGTACGCGAGCCCGCTGGCGAGGACCACCAGCGCCACCGCCACGACGACGTGGAAGAAGGTGACGCGCGGATCGTGGGCCCGACGCTGCTCGATGGTGAGCCCGGGCGACTGACCGGACGGGGAAGGGGAAGAGGGGGCGGCCACGGCGGAGATCCTCAACCGCGGAGCCCGCGCAGCTCCGCCCACGCGTCCCCAAGCCGCACGAGCCGGTCCTGCAGGGCGAGGAACCAGACGGCCACCACGGCCAGCGTGAGCTGCGAGGCCAGCAGGTCGGGCAGGAGCCGTCCCCACGCGCGGCCGGGCGCCGGCGCCACAGGCAGGCGGAGCAAGCTGAGGCCGAGGAAGAGGGCGAGGTTCGTGAACAGCACGACCAGGATCTGGGAGACTGGATCGTTCCTCGGCACGCGCTCGCGGGCGCGGAAAAGCAGCAGGTGGGCGGCGGCGAAAAGCAGACCGTGCGTGCCGAAGGGGACCGGGGAGTGGGCGTCGCAGAGCAGCCCCGCCCAGCCCGCCACGAAGAGGCCCTCCGCGCGGCCGAGGTGGAGCGCCGGGTACACCACGAAGAGCGCCCCACCGAAGACGTGCACCTGCCAGCCCGAGAGCCCGTGATTGAGCTCGGCCAGCAGGGCCCAGAGGAGCACCTGCGTCAGGAGGAGGATGATCACGCGGCGCATCGCGGCGGGGGGCTCAGGGGGCGGCACGCACTGGGGCGGTCGGGGGCGCGACCGGCACCAGCACGCTCACCTCGGTCAGCGTACCGAGGCGGGGATCCAGCGCCACCTCGCCCGACTTGAACAGGCCGTCGCTGGCGAGATCCGCCCGGAGGATGGTGCCGAGGGTCAATCCAGGCGGGAACACCCCGCCGAAGCCCGCCGTCACCAAGCGCTTGGGGGCCGCGGGGCTCGCGATGATGTCGAGGGGCATCAGCTCCACTACGCCGCGCGGCGGGGCGAGGGTCGGGTTGACGCCACCCTGGAAGCTGATGGGGCGCGTGTCTCCCTCCACGACCCCGGCGAGGCGCATCGTCGGGCTGCTGATGAGTTCCACGACGGCCGTGGTGGCGTGGACCTCGGCCACGCGGCCGACGACGCCGCCGGAGAAGACCACGGGGGCGCCGGCGTGGATGCCGTGGTCCCGGCCCTTGCGGATCACGATGCGCTGCCACCAACCGGAGAAGTCGCGGCGGGCCACCCGGGCGTGCTCCAGCCGGTGGTCGCGCAGCGGTGGCAGGCGCAGGAGTTCCTCGAGGCGGGCCACCTCCGACCGCAGTTCCCCGTTCTGCTGCACCGCGAGTTCAAAGGAGGCGTTGACGCGCGCGAGGTCCCGGCCGGCCTCGATCAGCTCGGTCCGCGAACGGGCCCGCAGCGCCCAGAAATCCTGCAGGTCCCGCACGCGGGACGCGGCGAGGGTCACGGGCGCCGTTAGCTCGAAGAAGCTGGCGCGCGCGAGGGTCTTGAGCGCGGTCGGCAGCAGCAGCCAGGCGGCGACGATCAGCCCGAGGGTCAGGAGCGGGTTCGCCTGGCTGAAGCGTTTGAACGGCACGGGCGGAAAGGGGCCACCGGCGGGGCAGGATCACCCGGTCCGGCCCGCGGGCGGCATCAGCCGCTCTTGTTCTCCAGGTAGGCGCCGGTGCCGTTGGCCACGGCCGACAGCGGGTCGTCCGAGACGGTTACCGGCAGACCGGTCTTCTCGCTGAGCAGCTTGTCGATGCCGCGGATCAGCGCCCCGCCCCCGGCCATCACGAAGCCGCGGTCCACGAGGTCCGCCGAGAGTTCCGGCGGGCAGCGCTCCAGGGTGACCCGCACCGCGTCGACGATCGCCGCGACGGTGTCGGCGAGGGCCTCGCGGATTTCCTGCGAGGTGACCTGAATCGTCTTCGGGAGGCCGGCCACGGAGTCGCGGCCCTTCACCTCCATCGTCAACTCCTCCTCCAGCGGGTAGGCGGAGCCGAGGTTGAACTTGATTTCCTCCGCGGTGCGCTCGCCGATGAGCAGGTTGTAGGCCCGCTTCATATAGCTGATGATCGCCCCGTCGAGCTCGTCGCCCGCCACGCGAATCGACTTCGAGAACACGATGCCCGAGAGCGAGATGATCGCGATCTCGGTGGTGCCGCCGCCGATGTCCACGATCATATTGGCCGCCGGCTCCTCGATCGGCAGGCCGACCCCGATCGCCGCGGCCATCGGCTCGGGGATCGTCTCCACGCTGCGGGCGCCGGCGTGGGTCGCGGACTCCATCACGGCCCGCTTCTCCACCTCGGTGATGCCGGAGGGGATGGCGATGACGACGTGCGGTGGCGCGCGGAAGGCGGAGTTGGAGACCTTACGGATAAAGTACCGCAACATCTCCTCGGTGACGTCGAAGTCCGCGATGACGCCGTCCTTCATGGGCCGGATGGCGGTGATGTTGCCGGGGGTCCGCCCGAGCATCCGCTTCGCCTCGTCGCCTACTGCCAGAACCTTGCGGGTGGTGGTGTCGAGGGCGACCACCGACGGCTCCCGCAGCACGATGCCCTTGCCCTTCACGTAGACGAGGGTGTTGGCCGTGCCGAGGTCGATCCCGATGTCGTTCGAGAAGTAGCCGAAGATGTTCGCCATGATGGCGGCCCGGGGCGCGAAGGGGCGCGACGAGCCGACGGGCAACCGAATCTCCGCGCCCGAGGGGTGTCAACGAGGTAAATGCCCCGCCACCGGCGCGTTCCGTCAGAACACAAAAAAGCCCCGCGGGAAGCGGGGCGAGGCGGGCGGAAGCCCGGCGCGAGGGCCGGTGCTCAGCTGGCCGCGGGCGGCTTGGCGGCAGTCGTGGCGGCGGCCGGCTTGGGGGCCTCGGCGACGGCGACGGCGGGCTTCTCGGCTTCCTGCTCCTCCTTGGAGGCCTTCTTGAACTCCTTGATCGACTGTCCGAGGCCCTTGGCCAAGCCGGGGAGCTTCGAGCCGCCGAAGAGAACGAGCAGGATGATCAGAATGACGATCAGCTCGGTCGGGCCCAGACCCATAAAGGCGAGCGGGAGGGAGGGAAGGGAGGCCATAGGTACGGCCGTAAGGCTAGATCGGGACGTCGGACTGTAAAGCGGGAAAGGTACCTCCTCCCGTCCGCCCCCGATCCGTAGTCCTACTCCGGCCCGGCCGGCGCGTCCCAGACGACCTCGTCACCGGGCCGCGGGATCCCGGAGGCCACGCGGGTGCCCAAAACGCGCCCGCGCACGTGGGCGGAGGTGCGGAGGGTGGCGACCGGGGTCAGATCCGGGCGCCGCGCCACCAACAGAGTGCCCGGGGCGAGGGCGGGGCGGGGCGCATCGGAGGCGAGCTCAACCAAGGCAAAACCGCGGGCCGCATCGAGCTCGAGCACCCGTCCCACGAGGAGGCGGGGGCTGGGGGCGAGCGGCTCCGCGGGCGCCGCAGGGGCCGGCGCCGGGCCCGGCGGCGCGACGCAGCCAGCCGCCAGCAGCACCAGTCCGGGGAGCGCGGCGCGCAGGAGGCTCACGTCGGGGCCGCGGGGCCCCGGTCAGGGCTTCGGCGGGGGCGGGAAGGCGAGGCCGCCCGGCAGGCGCGGCGGGAGGGTGGGGGCCGGCGGGAAGGGGACGCCCGTGGTGCCGGTGCGGGGGGCGCCGGGGGGACGCGCCGTCGCCGCGACCTTCATCAGATTCTGGGCGTTGTCGATCTGCTCGGCGTCGAAGAACCCGTGCAGTTGCCGAATGCGGGTTGGGTGCCGCATCTTGCGGAGCGCCTTGGCCTCGATTTGCCGGATGCGCTCGCGCGTGACCTTGAACTGCTTGCCGACCTCCTCGAGCGTCCGGCTGTAACCGTCGACCAGCCCGAAGCGCAGCGAGAGCACCCGGCGCTCGCGCTCGGTGAGCGTGTCGAGCACGTCGATGATCTTCTCCCGCAGCAGGGAGTAGGCGGTCATATCGTACGGGTTCTCTGCGGACTTGTCCTCGATGAAGTCGCCGAAGCTGGTGTCGTCGCCGTCGCCGACCGGGGACTGGAGGGAGATGGGCTGCTGCGCCATCTTCATAATCTGCTGCACGCGCTCGACGGGCAGGTTCATCTCGTCGGCGACCTCCTCCGGGGTGGGCTCGTGGCCGTACTCCTGCAGGAGCTGCTTCTGCACCTGCATCACCTTATTGAGGGTCTCGATCATGTGCACCGGGATGCGGATGGTGCGGGCCTGATCGGCGATCGAGCGGGTGATGGCTTGGCGGATCCACCAAGTGGCGTAGGTGGAGAACTTGTAGCCGCGGCGGTACTCGAACTTCTCGACCGCCTTCATCAGGCCCATATTGCCCTCCTGGATCAGGTCGAGGAAGGAGAGGCCGCGGTTGGTGTACTTCTTGGCGATCGAGATCACCAGGCGGAGGTTGGCCTCGACCATCTCGGTCTTGGCCTTGTGGGCCTCGCGCACGTGCACGAACGTCTGGTTGACCACCGCGAGCAGGTCATCGGGGGTGATGCGCTGCTGGGCCTCGATCTGGCGCAGGCGGGCGTGAAGGGGCTTCGTGTCGAGGGCGGCGTCCCGCTTGGTCTTCGGGTTCTTTGCGCGCTCCAGCTGGGCCTTGAGGGTCTCGATTTCCTCGAGGACCGGGCGCAGCTGCTCGAGGTATTCCTCGTACACCTTGAGCTTGAAGTAGAACTTGCCGAAGCCGGACCGCAGGGTCGTCTCCCGCTTCCGCACCTTGGCGAGGACCTTCTTCCGTTCCGGCTCGCCGCGGGCCTTCAGGTACTCCTCCCAGCCCTCGGCCACCGACGCCTCCGCCGTGCTGGTGTTCTCGACCAGCTTGGGCAGGGACTTGAAGTAGGCCTCGCGCGACTCGATCTTCTTGTCGATCACGAGGCGGTCGAAACGCTCCTCGCGGTTGATGAGCTTGGCGCCGAGGCCGGCGATGTAGCCGCCGATCGCCGAAGCTTGGAAAAGCGCCTCCTGCGCCTTCAATTCGGCCGTCTCGATCCGCTTGGAGATCTCCACCTCCTGCTCGCGCGTCAGCAGGGGCACCTGGCCCATCTGCTTGAGGTACATCCGGACGGGATCGTCGAGGATGTCGTTCTGCGAGGAGCGCGACTGCTCCTCCTCCGCCTCCTCCATCCGCTGCTTGTAATCCTCGACCTGGTCCGGCTCGAGGATCTCGATCTCCAGATTCTGCAGGATCGAGAGGACGTTATCGATCTCCTCCTGATTCTCCACCGACTCGGGGAGTGCCTCATTGATGTCGTCGAAGGTCAGGTAACCCTGCTCCTTCGAGAGGCGGATGAGGTGGCGGATCTTGTCGTTGATGCCGCCAGCGGGGATCGCCTCGCCGGCGCCCTCCGCGCCCTCCGCGGGCACGGGCAGCTTTGCCAGGGCGTTCTCGACCGCCTCGGCGGGGGCGGTATCGGCGGCGGTGGACTTGGTCTTGCGAGACATAGGAGAAAGGCGTTGGGAGGCTCCGGCGACGAACGGCTCAGGCCGGCGGCGCGAGGATCACGGGTTGGCGTAGCTGGCGTTGCAGGGCGGAGCGTTCTTGCAAGAGTGAAAGAGACTCAGCTTCACGTTCCGCACCGGGGTTGGCCAAAGCAAGTTCTATTTGGCGCAGGCGAGGTTCGAGGGCCCGCGACCGGAGGCGCGAGAGGCCCGCCTGCGCCACCCGCGCCGGGTCATCCACCCGCGGCGGCTCGAAGCGCAGCGACGCCACCAAGGCCCGTTCTGCGTCGTCCTCAAGGAGTGGGTCCAGATGGTCCCGACCGGGCCAGGAACCCTGCTCGAATTCCCCGAGAAACCGGTTCAGCAGGCGCCCCGCGGTGTGGCCGGTGTCGACCCAGCCGGGCTGGAGGGCGTGGCCGACCGCGGGCCCGAGCTCCTCGTGGTGCAGGCAGAGGGCCAGCAGATCGCGCTCCGCGGTGAGGGGATCGGCCCCGGCCGGCCCGGGGGCGACCGCGGCGGCCGCCGGCCGCGGCGGGTCCTGCCGCCGCACGCGGGACTCGTGGGCGGCCACCTCCTGCTGCATCACCCGGGGCAGCAGCCCGAGGGCGCCCGCGGCCTCCTGCGCCAGCGCCGCGCGCGCCGCCTCGCCCCCGCTGTGCCCGATGATCTCCGCCACCGCCTGCGCCGCGCGGCCCCGCTCCTCCGCGCCCGCCCGCTCGGGATGCGGCAAAATGCTCGCCGCCGCGAAGGCCATCGCACTCAACGCCCCCGCCCGCAGCCCCTCATAAGCCGCCAGACCCTCGTTCAGGAACAGTAGGTCCGGATCCATCTTTCCCTCCCCCGCCGGCTGCAGGAAGCGCACCTCCACCCCTGCTTGGAGGGCAAGCGGGAGTAGCCGCTGCGCGGCCTTGTGGCCCGCTGCGTCGCGGTCAAAGAGGCATTCCACCTGAGGGTGGTAGCGCCTCAGCAGGGCTAGCTGGCCCTCCGTGATCGAAGTGCCCTGGGGTGCGATCGCCGTCCGCAGGCCCACGCTCCAGCAGCGCAGGGCGTCGAGTTGGCCCTCCACCAGCACGAAGGGCTTCCCCTCGCCGACGGCCGTCCGCGCGCGGTCCAAATTAAAGAGCAACTGGCCCTTGGTGAAGATCGGGGTCTCCGGAGAATTGACGTACTTGGCCTCCCGCGCCGGATCGTCCTCGGGCGTTCGCGCGGTCTGGCGCGCGGTGAAGGCGACCACCCGCCCCTGATGGTCCCGGATCGGGATCATCAGCCGCCCGCGGAAGCGCGGCCGCAGCGCCGCCGGAGTCAGCAGCGCCTGCTCACCGATGAAGAACAGCCCGCAGCGCCGCAGCGCCTCCTCCGAGTACTTCCGCCGCAGTAGCGCCCCGCCGAGGCCGCCCCCGGCCGCGTCCACCGCGCCAATTTTGAACTCCCGCGCCAAGTCGAGGCCAAAGCGCCGCTCCTCCGTCCAATAGCGCCGGAAGAACTCCCCGGTCTCGTCCGTCGCCAGCAGCGCCTGGTGGAAGTGGTCGGCCGCGGCGTCGTGCAGGTCGAACAGCTCCTGCCGCAGCGAGCGCTCCTCCCGCGTCGGCCCGCCGCTGCCCTCCTCGTACTCGATCACGATGCCGAAGCGCTTGCCCAGCGCCTCCACCGCCTCGGTAAAGGTCAGCTGCTCCGTGTCGCGCACGAACGTGATCGCGTCCCCCGCCTTGCCGCAGCCGAAGCACTTGTAGAAGCCCTTGTCCGGGTCGACGTGGAACGAGGGCGTCTTCTCCTGGTGGAAGGGGCACAGACCCTTCAGCCGGCTGCCGCCCGCCTTGCGCAACCCGGCCACGCGCCCCACCACGTCCGCCAGGTTCACGCGCTGCTTCAGGTCGCGCACGCAGCTGGGCTTAATGACGGGCATTGGGTGGAGGGAACTTCCGCGGTCCGGACGGTTCCCCAACCTTCGCGGGCCCCGACGATCCGAAGAAGAATGCACTTTCAACCCGGTCCCCCCACTGTCAAGTTCCGCGGCCCGTGCGCCTCCCCCCGGTGGCGTCGCGGCCTCTTTTCCCGTCCCGCCGGCCGTCCCTCCCCTATGCGTTTTCCGCTCGCCCTCCTGCTCGGCCTCGCCTGTGCGCTGGCGGCCCGCGCCGCCGCCCCGACCCCGCCCGCCCGCGCCGCCGAGCCGGTGTGGGAGGCCCCGCTCGCCCGCTTCGACGAGGCCACCTACGAGACCCAGGTCGAGCGCCTGATCGCGGCCTACGAGGAGGCCAGCGGCCGCCGCCTCGCCCCGGGCCCCAAACGCAAGGCCGGGCTCAAGATCTACGCCGACTCCGGCCCCGGCCTCTCCACCCCGCTCCCCCTCGTCAAGGCCGTCATCTCCGCCCTGCGCCGCCGCGGCTTCGACAACGGAGATATCTTCCTCGTCGGCCTCAACGCCCTGCGGCTCCGGATGACCGGCTACCTGCCCTCGCTCGTCTCCGGCCGCACTCCCTTCTCCGGCAACCCCGTCTACGTCCTCGAGTCCGGCCGCTTTTATGACCCGGTCTGGTTCTACGACTCGCCGCTCCCGCAGCGCTTCGACCCGATCTTCGCCCAGGAGCAGACCAAGGGCGTCTCGCCGGACACGACCAAGGACCAGGACCGCAAGAGCTTCCTCGCCACGCCCCTGTTCCTGGAGGCGGATTTCTGGATCAACCTGCCCGTCTACACCGACCATCCGACGCTCGGCATCAACGGTGCGCTGGTCAACGCGACCCTCTGGAACGCCTCCAACACGGCGCGCTTCTTCCGCTCCCCCGCCAACGCCCCCGCCGCCGTTGCCGAGATGAGCGCCATCCCCGAGCTGCGCCAGACCTGGGCCTTCACCCTCGCCAGCCTCCAGCATTACCAGTTCGTGGGCGGCCCCTTCTTCAATTCCCTCTACACCGTCTCCGAGCCGCTCCTCTGGCTGAGCAACGACCCCGTGATGCTCGATTCGCTCGTGCGCGACCGCATCAACGGCCACCGCAAGAAACAGGGCTTCGAGCCAGTGGACGAGGAGATCCGCACGCTTGAGTTCGCCGAGACGCTCGGGGTCGGCTCCACCAAGACGGCGCAGGTCCGCATCCTCCGGCTGGACTGACCCACTTCCCGCTTGCGGCCGCCCGCGCGCCGCGCCCAATTCTCCCCGCTCCGATGTCCTCCTCCGCCTATCTGCCCTTCCTCCTGCAGGCCGGTCTCGCCGCCCTCATTACGGGCACCGTGATCGGCGCGAGCCACCTGCTCGGGCAACGCTTCAAGAAGAACGCGATCAAGGACTCCGCCTACGAGTGCGGCGTGGCCGGCGGCGGCCTCCCCCACACGCGGTTCCCGGTGAAGTTCTACCTCACCGCCCTTTTGTTTATGCTCTTCGACCTCGAGGTGGTGATCCTCATCCCCGCCACGTTCGTCTACCGAGAGTTCCTCGCCGCCCATATCCCCATCCTCGGGCCGCTCCTCTTCTTCCTCGGCGTGCTCGTCCTCGGCCTCATCTATGAGGTCCGCAAGGGCGCGCTGGAGTGGGAGAAGTGACCGCCCGGCCCACGTCCCGGCCCCGCCCGATGCGCCTCGAGAAGATCCTCTCCCGGAGCCGCATCATCGACGTGCGCAGCCTCGACCTCGAGGGCGCCCTCCAGGAGCTGCTTGCCACCTGCGTGGACAAGTTCCCCGACCTTAAGCCCGACGCCCTGCTCCGCGGCCTCCTCGCGCGCGAAGGCACGATGACCACCTACCTGGGCAACGGCGTCGCCCTACCGCACGTCCGCGTCCGGATGCCCCGCCGCTACGTGCTCGCCATCGGCCGCAGCCGCGTGGGCATCCGCCACGACGGCGCCCTCGGGGACGAGCGGGTCCACCTCGTCGTGATGCTGCTGGCTGGCGAGACCGCCCGCGACTACCTGCAGGTGCTCGCCGCGATCGCGCGGCAGGTGAAGGAGAAGGACCTGGTCGATAACCTGGTCAACGCGCCCGACCTCGACGCGCTGCACGAACGGCTGGTCGGCGGGTTCGTCGGGATCGGCGCGGTCGAGGCCCGCCAGAATCGAGTCAACCGCCTCCTCTTCCGCCAGGCGGAGCGCGTCGCCACCGGGGCCGGCTGCGGAGCGATTATGATCTTCGGGGACACGTTCGTCGGGGGGCTCCAACCCGGCGTGCTCCGCTCCAAACTGAAGACGATTCTCGTCACGCGTTCCGCCCTCGAACTGGGCGATCCGGGCGAAGATCGGTTTGATGAGACGCTGCAGGTCCGCTCGTTCTCGAAACAGCGCCTCGCCCAACTGCGCAGCGCGATGCTGGTCGCCCTCACCCGCGGGGTCGTGACGTTCCGCGATCGCATCTGCTGCATCGGCGGGATCACCGGGAGCAACCAGTTCGACACGCTCGTGGTGGTCGACATCGAGCGCGAGTTTCAGACGCTGCTGACCGGGTCGACCGCGGACCTCCTCCCGCCCGACGTGAAGCCGGAGGTGCTGGAGCGCGTGATCGCGGTCGCGACCGAGCTGGCTGTGGAAGGCCGCGAGGGCCGGCCCGTCGGTTGCCTCTTCGTGGTCGGCGACAGTGAGCGCGTCGGAGGGCTGTCTAAGCCCCTCGTGCTCAATCCTTTCTACGGGTACAAGGAAGAGGACCGGAACATTCTCAACCCGTTTATGGACGAGACGGTGAAGGAGTTCTCTTCGATCGACGGGGCGTTCGTGATCCGGGGCGACGGGGTGGTGGAGTCCGCGGGCTCCTTGATCCAGGCGACCGATCCCGGCCACGATCTGCCCAGCGGCCTGGGGGCCCGCCACGCGGCGGCCGCGGCGGTCAGCGTGGCTGCCAACTGCATCGCCATCGTCGTCTCCTCGAGCACCGGCCAGGTCACGCTGTTCCGGCGTGGGGTGATGCTCCCGCTCACGGAGAAACGCCGCTGAGCCGCCTGCGGGCTTGCCAGCGCCGGCGCCGGCCGGTGCCCTCGGGAATGGCCATCCTCGGCTCCTTCGCCACCGTCCGCTCGCAAGT
>JBILWD010000361.1:0-3420 GCA_044370095.1 Opitutaceae bacterium
CGCCCGCGCGTGCGGCACCCGCTGCAACTGGCGCAGGATCGCCGCCGTGTCCGCCCCCTCCCGCGGCCGCAGGGTCACCACGCTGCCATCGCTGTCCACGTGCACGGTCGAAAGATCCACGTAATCCTCCAGAGCGAGGGCGCGGTCGAGGTGGGTCGCGGTCATTCCGTGATCCGACACGATCACCACCTCCGGTTCATGGCCTAGCGCCCGCACGCGCGCCAGCAAGGTCCCCACGTGCCCGTCCAGCAGCTCCACCGCCGCCGCCAGCTCCGGCGAGTCCGGTCCAAAGCGGTGCCCCGCTCCATTGGTCTCCTCCAGGTAGAACGCGACCAGGGCCGGCCGCTCCCCCGCCGGCCGGCTCAGCCAGCCCACGACTTCGTCCACCCGCTGCGGGAAGGGGATCCGGTAATCGTACGGTTTCCAATAGGTGGGGCGCCGTCCGCCAATCTCCGCTTCCGAACCCACCCATAGCGCGGTCGCCGCCGGCACCCCTTGGCGCACGGCCGTGATCCAGATCGGTTCCGCGCCCCACCAGCGCGGGTCCCGGTTCGAGGGCGGATGGAGGTAACGGAAAAAACGCCCGTCGGTAGGATCGAAGAACTCATTGTTCACCATCCCGTGCCGCGCCGGGTACCGGCCCGTCACCAAGGTATAATGGTTCGGAAAGGTGTTGGTCGGGAAGACCGGAATCAGCCCTTGGGCGCTCACCCCGTCGCGCCGCAGCGCGCGCAGGTTGGGGGTCCGTTCGGGATGCTTCTCCAGATAGTCCCAACGGAAACCATCCAGCGAGAGCAGGAGCACTGGTCCGCGGGCCTCTGCGCCCCGGGCCACGCAGACCAGCAGGCAAAGCAACCAGGCGGCGTACCGCATCATCGCAAGGGCAGGGGAGCGGCGGCCGTCGAGGCCCGGCTCAGGGATAGTCCTCGCTGGCGGGCGCAGGCTTCGCCGCCGGCTTGGCTGGCTCGGTCCCGGCTACCGGACCCCCTTCGGTGGTCGCCGCGGCTGTATCGGGGGCGGGTGTGCCCGTTGCCGCCGCGCTCGTCGCGCCCTCCGCGGGCGGCGCGCCCGCGGCGGTATGGGCCGCGTAATCGGGATAGGCGTCGCTGGCGGGAGCCGGAGTGGAGGGGCTGGCGACCCCGGTCGCGAGTTCGCCCGGCGCAGTCGCGATGGATTGCAGTCGCTTGCGCTCATCCTCGTCCATCGCGCGGCGGAATTCATCTTCCACCCCCGAGGCGGCCTTCTTGACTTCCCGCATCACCTTGCCGATGCCACGGGCAAACTCCGGCAGCTTGTCGCCGCCGAAGAGCAGCAGGGCCACGGCGAACACGAGCAGCATCTCCATCCCGCCCAGCCCGTCGATGAAGCCCAGGGGCAACCGGGCGAAGTCGAGGACGGGGACGGAGACCATAGGAGGAGGGAGGAAATGCCGAACGGGCCCGTTCGTCTAGCGGAGAGTGACGCTGACCGCGAATTTACGTGTTTCCCCCTTCGGCACCAGTTGCAGCCCGGCGCGATGGCTGGGAGCGTTCGGAGGCCCCATCCAAGGCTCCACGCAATAGAACGGCGAATCTGGGGCGAGGGTCCAAGTGACGAACATCGCGTCCGCCGGCGGCACCTTCTCCGTGCCTAGGCGCACGCACACGTCCCCCGGCCGCCCGCGCTCGCCGAAGACCGCCTCGTGGCCCTGCAGGCCGGTGTGGAAGGTGTCCACCAGAGCCGGGTTGGCGAAGCTCTCCTGCGCCTGCAGCTCGGGGCCGGGCACCAGTGCACCGGTGGCGAGGTCGTGGCGGAGGCGGCGCGTGGCTGGGATGTGGATCAGGTAGTCCGCGCGGGTGGTCCCGGGGCTCCACGGCAGGCTGAAGTAAAAGTGATGCCCGGCACACCACGGCAACGGCTCGCGCCCGAGGTTGGTCAGCGCGAACTCGCAGGCTAGGCCGAGCGGGTCGAAGCGGTACGTCACCGTGAACTCGTACTCGAACGGGTAACAGGCGCTCGCCTCCTCGCCGGGCAGGAACCGCGCCACGAAGCCGCGGCTGTCCAGCCGGGTGACCTCGAACGCGCCCTGCCGCGCGATGCCGTGCAGGGGCATCGGCCGCCGCACCCCGTCCGCCGCCCGCCAGTGGAAGATGTCCGTGCCGTCGAACGTCCGTCCATTGAAGGGAAACAGGATCGGATTGCCGCCCCGGACCTTCGCAATGTCCCCAAAGTCCGCCTGCTCGGGCCAATAGACGACGTCGCGGACGGAGCCGTCGCCCAAGGTCAGGTTCCAGTTCAGCAGGCGCGCCCCCCGCTCGGGAAGGGCGAGGAAGGTCGAGTTGCCGACCTGCCAGCGCGTGAGGGTCTGTCCTTGATAGGCCACCTTTTCCATTGCGGCCCCGAGTGTGGCCCCCGTCCGGCGGCCGCCAAGGCTTATCCGGCCGCCCGCACTTGCGCGGCGCCCCCGCCTCGCTAGGGTCAGCTAATGTCCCGTTGGCTGCTTCGCCTCTGCTTGCTGCTCGCCGTTTTCCCGGCGGGGCGTGCCGCCGAGTCCGCCTTGGTGCGGAACGACCCGGCGCCCGCCGCCCCGCCCCCCGGGGTGCCGGCGGCAACGACCCCGGCTGCCCCGGCTGCCCCGCTGAACCCGCCGCCGGCCGGCGAACGGCGCCGGGCCTTTGTTATCCCCGTGCGGGAACAGGTGGATTCCCCGCTGCTCTACATCATCCGCCGCGGCCTGAAGGCGGCCACCGAACAGAAGGCGGACGTGGTCATCCTCGATATGAAAACGCCGGGCGGCGCCCTCGACGTGACCTTCTCGATTATGGAGGCCCTGGGCAAGTTCAAGGGCCGCACGATCACCTTCGTCAACGATGAGGCCATCTCCGCGGGGGCCTTCATCTCCGCGACCACCGATGAGATCTGGTTCTCGCCCGAGGGCATCATCGGCGCCGCCGCCCCGGTGATGGCCACCGGGCAGGAGATCGACGCCTCGATGCGCCAAAAGATCGTGAGCTACCTGAAGGCCCGGGTGCGCGCCACCAGCGAGGGCAAGGGCGGCTACCGCGGGCAGGTCATCTCCGCGATGATCGATGCCGATTATGAGCTGAAGGTCGGGGACAAGGTGCTCAAGGGGAAGGGCGAGCTCCTCTCTCTCACCGCTAAGGAGGCGGCCGAAACCCACGGCGATCCGCCCCAACCCCTGTTGGCGGCCGGGATCGCCCCCGATATCGACGACCTGCTGCGCCAGCAGTTCGGGGCCGGTGGCTACGAGGTGACGCGCCTCGAGATCACGTGGTCCGAGCATTTCGCCGTGTTCCTCCGCTCCCTCGCCCCGATCCTGCTGGGGCTCGGCCTGCTGGCGCTCTACATCGAATTCAAGACGCCCGGCTTCGGGGTGTTCGGGATCACGGGCATCGCCTGCCTCGCGGTGGTGTTCCTGAG
>JBILWD010000362.1:0-3418 GCA_044370095.1 Opitutaceae bacterium
GCCGAGGTTCCGCTGGCCCCCGAACGCGTTGAACACATCCGCGTACGAGAGCGCCACCTGGTCCAGCCCGGCGCGGTCCCGGTGCGGGCTGCGGCCGGCGTGGAAATCGGTCCAGCGCGTCCCCACCGTCAGCTCGACCCGGCGGCCGCGGCGGTCGAAGCCGCGCCGGGTGACGAAGTTCAGGTAGCCGGCGATGGCGTTGGCCGGCAGGTCGGGGGTCGGCGCGCGCACGATCTCGGCCGACTCGATGTTGCCGGTGTCGAGGGCGGTGAGCTGGAAGTCGCGGCTGGAGGACGTGCCGACGGAGGACGCGAGGGCGTTGCCGTCGCTCATCAGGGCGATGAAGCTGGTGCCCATCCCGCGGAGGAAGATCTCGACGGCCTCGCCGGAGACGGTGTTCACGGCGACGCCGGGCAGGCGCATCAGGAGTTCGCCGGGATTGGCGGCGGGGTTGCCGAAGGAGTCGCTGGCGGCGACCGACTTCAGGTTCTCGGCCTGGCTCTGGCGCTGGAGGGCGAGGGCCTGGCCTTCGCGGAGACCGCTGACGGTGACCGTCTCGAGGCGGTAGACGGCCGCGGTGAGCAGGGCCTCGACGCGCACCTCACCCTCCGCGGGGACGACCACGGACCGGCGCAGGGGCTCGAGCCCGGCGAAGGAAACCAGGACCACGGCCGGACCCGCGGGGGCCGGGAGGACGAAGGTGCCGTCGCGCTCGCTCTCGGTCTCGGCGGCCGAGCCCTCCAGTTGGATGCGGGCGCCGGCGAGGAGGTCGCCGGTGGCCTGGTTGACCACCGTGCCGGCGATGCGGCCCGGTGCGGCCACGGCGGCGAGGGGCAGGAGGGCCGCGAGCAGAACCAAGAACCGGCAGGAGAACGGGGAGCGGAGGCGCATCGGGAAAGGGGGTTCCCGCCAGCACACGCGGGGCGGGTGCGGGGCGACAATCCCAAACGCCACGCCTTGCCGCGCGGTCAGCCACGCCCCACGGTGGACGGACTTCCCCGCTCCCCGATGCCCCGCGCCGCCGCTCCCGCCCTCGTCTTCGTCAACGGCACCGTGATCTTGCCCGACCGCCTCGTGACCGGCGCCGTGGTCGAGTGCGCCGGCGGGCGGATCCGGCGGGTGGGCCGCGGCCAGATCCCGCGGGGGGCGGTCGTGGTGGACGCCCGCGGCGGCTACGTGGCCCCGGGGTTCGTCGACCTGCACGTGCACGGCGGGGCGGGCGCGGACTTCATGGACGGCACGGCGGACGCGGTGCGGACCGCGTGCCGGGCGCACGCGCGACACGGGACGACCACGATTTTCCCCACCACGACGACGGGCGCGGAGGCGCAGATCGCGGCGATGATCGCGGCCTGCGCGGCCGTCCGGCGGCAGCGGTCGGCGGACGCCGGGGCGCGCATCGCCGGCGTGCACCTGTACGGGCCGTACTTCGCGCCGGACAAGGTGGGGTGTCACCCGGTATCCGGGCGGCGCGATCCGGAGGCGGCGGAGTATCGGCGTCACTTCGCGACGGGGTTGGTCCGGATCGCCACCTGCGCGGCGGAGTTGCCGGGGGCGGAGGCCTTTTACCGCGCGGCGCGGCGGCGCGGCTGCCTCGTGACGTGCGGCCATTCCAACGCCACCTGGGCCGAGATGGCGCGGGCGTACCGGGCGGGGATGCGGCACGTCGACCACTTCTGGTGCGCGATGAGCTCGGTGGCCTCGCTGCGCCAGCGTTACGGCACGCCAATGCAGGCGAGCATGGAGCAGTTCGTGCTCGCGGAGCCGGGGATGAGCACCGAGGTGATCGCCGACGGCTGCCACCTGTCCCCCGAACTGCTAACGTTCGCCTGGCGCCAGCTGGGCGCGCGACGGCTGTGTCTGGTGACGGACGCCAACCGCGCGCTCGACCAGCCTCCGGGGCGCTACCGCTTCGGCTGCGCCGAGGACGGCGAATGGATCGAGAGCGACGGCCGCGTGGGCTTCGTGCCCGGGGGCGGCGGCGCGCTGGCGAGTTCGGTGGTGGGGCTCGACACGATGGTGCGGACGATGCGGGCCGCCACGGGGGCGCCGCTCGCGGAGGTGGTGCGGATGGCGAGCCTGACCCCGGCTGAGCGCGCGGGGATCGCGCGCGAGACGGGGAGCCTCGCGCCGGGGAAGCGGGCCGACGTGCTCGTGCTGGACCGCCGCTTACGGGTGCGACGGGTGTTCGTGGGCGGCGCGGAGTTCACGGGCTGAAGGGGGCCGGATGTGGCCGCGGCAGTTGCCGCGGATCGGGGAGGAAAGGGCCTGCGGCCGATCGGCGCTGCCGAAGGAATCCGCGGCTGCAGCCGCGGCCACATCAGGCCCGGACCCCGCGCCTCACCAGCGGACCTGGTCCGGGAAGTACTCGCGGATCAGGTCCTCGTAGTACGGACGGAGCTTCGCCACGTCGGGCGCCTCGTGGCTCTTGGTGTAGAGGTCGTAGGTGTTGAACTTGAGCACCCACGCCTTCATCGCCCGGTCCTTCGCCGTCGCGAACTGGTCGTAGGCGCCCTCGCGGTGCCACGGGTAGAAGCTGTGGTACCGCAGCATGTAGAGGCCCTCCTCGGGAAGGTAGTCCTTGCAGACCTGGTAGATGTACTCGTCGTGCCCCCACGAGAGCGCCACGCGGTCGAGGCCGCAGCCGGGCGTGTAGATGCCGTCGGGCGTCTGGAAGCGGGGCTCGGCGGAATCGGGATTCGCCGCGAAGAATTCCGGGAAGACGTTCTTCGGCGAGAAGGCGCAGCCGGTCGCGAAGGTGTCGCCCACCACGGCCCACTGCGGCTCGCCCCAAAGGCAGAGGATCTTGCCGAGGTCGTGGACGAGGCCCGTGAGGATCATCCAGCGCGGCTGGCCGTCGCGGCGCATGGCCTCGGCGGTCTGCAGCAGGTGCTGGAGCTGGGAGAGATCGGTGTCGGGATCGGAGTCGTCGATCAGCTGGTTGAGGTACTCCATCGCCTCCCAGACGCTCATCTTCATCCGATTTAGGCCGAGGTATTCCTTCCGCTTGGCCTGGCCGAAGGCGTAGGTCTGGTGGGTGTGGTTCAGGCGGTAGAACTCGCGGACCGTGGGGCGCGCGTCGGCCTCGTACTGCCGGAACTCCTCGGTGCGCTTATCCGCGGCCACGCCCACGGGGGGCGGCCGCCGCGCCGCCGCCGCGGGGGCCGGCGCGGGCTCCGGGTAACGGGTTTTCAGGAAATCCTCCCACTCATCCATGCTGGCCAGCGGTTGCGAGGCGGCGGGGGTCGGTTCGGAGCTCATCGGCGGAGGAAAGAAAGTTGCGCCGAGAAAGAGCAACGGAACCTCCCCGGAGGCAAGCCGCCGCTGGCCACCGCAGTTGCGGGGCAGGCCACCGCGGTTGCGGGACAGGCCCGCGCGCAGGCGGGGCGCGCGCCGCGCGGTTGCGTAGCGGGCCCGT
>JBILWD010000113.1:0-10486 GCA_044370095.1 Opitutaceae bacterium
CACCTGCACCCCGCGCGCCCAAGAGGGCAGGACCGTCAGGGCCTGCTTGTAGCTGAAGTCGAGGCCCTCCGTGCGCACGACGCCGGGCACGTTGTACTGGGTCGCGACGTCGTACGGCCCGTACTCGGAGGGGTCGAGGCCGTAGAGGGCGAGGAACTCGGGGGTCGGGGCAAAGACGGTCGCCCCGAAGAAATCATCGATCGTGCGGCGGAAGGCCCCGAGCGAGATCTGCCCCACGCCCTCGAAGTACCGCTCTAGGCGGACGTTCACCGTGCGCGCGCTCCACGCCTTGATCGCGGCGTTGTTGAGGGTGATCCGGTTGCCGGCGGACGGCGGGTTGCTGGTGTCGGGCAGGGTGAAGCCGCCCGAGTATTGGATGAAGTTGGGCCGCCCCACGGAGTGGTAGTATGAGGCGCGGGCGATCAGGTTCTCTTGGAGGTTGTAGCTCGCATTGAGGCTGGGGAAGGTGCGCAGGTACTCCTTCTCCGTCCGCGCGCCGCGGTCGAGGTAGGTCAGCTGGGAGACCCCGAGGGCGTTGCTCGTGGGCACGATCAGCAGGGGCGCCCCGTTGGCGCCGCGCAGGATCTGGCCGCGACTGTCCTGCTGGTAGTTCAGGGTCGGGTCGCTCAGCGGGCCCTCGCCGGTCACGTTGGTCTGCTCCGCGCGGAGGCCGCCGACGAGCTTGAGCCGGTTCTCCAGCAGGCCGAGGTCCCCGCGGAGGTAGAGCGAGGAGATCAGTTCCTCGGAGCGCCGCGACGCCGCGACCTGGTTCCGGTACAAGGTATTGGCGTTCTGGGTGTATTGGCCGGGGTTCGCGACCCAGTGCTCGTATACCTTGCGGTTGCTCGGGGTCTCGAGCCGCGGGAAGCCGTAGGGCAAAATACGCTGCGAATAGATCGGGTCGAAGAACGGCAGGGGCGAGTCGTCGCCGCCCGGGCCCGTGCTCCCGCGGCCGTCGCGGCCCACGTAGTTGAAGGTCCCCGTGCCGCCCCGGAGGTCCCGCATGCTCTGGCGCAGGTCGAAGCCCGCCTTCAGGACGAACGGCAGGCGCGTGCCGAAGACGCGGCGGAGGCTGCCGTAGGCCGAGCGCTGGCGGTCGATGTTCGCGTCATCCTGCGTCGTGGTCGAGACGAGGGCGTAGGTTCCCAACGCGTAAGGGTCCACCGGCTGGCCGGTCGCGCCGTCCCGCACCGCGATCTCGCCCGGCCGCAGGTAGAAAATGCGGCTGAAGTCGACCGTCACGTTCGATCGCTGCAAGGTCACGTTGCGGAAATAGCCCTGCCGGAGATCGGGGTTGCCGTCGTCTTGCAGCGAGTACCCGAAGCCGAGGTCGCCGCGCCAGACGGGTCCATCGTGGCGCCAGACGATCGTCGGCATCCGGGTACGGTTGAAGCGGTTCCGCTCCTGGTGCGCCGACGTCAGCACGCCGGCACCAGGGGTGCCGCGCACGGCGTCCACGCTGAAGGCCCCCGGGGCGACCGCGCCGACGTTGAAGGTCACGTTCGAGACGATGTACTGCCCGTCGAAGGACGAATACTGGAAGCCGAGGGTGACGCGGTCGCGCGGGGTGAACTTGTAGTCGAGGCTGAACCCGACGGAGCGTCGCGTGGTGACCTTGGGCGCGTCCTGGATCAGGTACTGCGACAGATAGGGGTTGCCCACGGTCGTATGCGGGAAGGTGGTGCCGTTGGTGGCGGACTGGACGCCGCGCCAGGTCATCGTCGAGTTGTCCTGCGGCGAGTAGTTGGTCGAGGTGCCCGCGGAGAGGGTGTAGCCGAAGCGGGAATTGACCGGGGCCACGTACGAGAAGTCGAAGCCCGGATGCACGTTGCGCGTGGGGCTGGGCTTGGGCCCGGGCACCTTGTGGAAGTCGCGGGCGTTATCCCGCAGGATCACGTACACGCTCGCGTTCAGGACGGGCCGGGCGCGTTCAAACGCGCTGCGGGGCACCATATTCACCGAGCCGGCGAGGGCCGAGCCCTGCGACTCAGCGGTGGGAGAGTACGAGACCTCGATGCGCGAGAGGTTGTTGATCGAGATCATATCCGACTGCACGCTCCGTCCCGTGGCCGCGCCGGGCGCCGAGGCGATGCTGAAGCCGTCGAGCGTGACCGGCACGTTGTCCGCGGGCACGCCGTTGATCGAGATCTCGCGGGCGTTGCCCCCGGTGTAATCGATGGTCACGCCGGGCAGGAATTTCAGGAACTCGGCCACGTTGCCCTCGGCGACATTGCCGAACTCCTCCGTCGAGAGCACGTTTTTGATGTTCGAGGCAAAGCGCTGCTCGTTGATGGCGAGCGCCGAGGCGTCCATCTCTCGGCTGGTCGCCACCCGGAAAGCGTCCAGCTGCACCGCGCTGCCCCCGAGAGAGGCATCGAGTCGCGCCGGCTGGCCCCCGGTCACTTGCACTTGGAGGGTGATCGTCGGCAGACCGGTGTAGAAGACGGAGACCTGCGCGGGGCCGGCCGGCACGGGCGCCAGCTGATAGAAGCCACCCGCATCGGAGAACGCCTCCACGCCGCCCGTACCGAGCCGTACGCGCGCGCCCTCCAGGAATTCTCCGGTGCGGGCATTCACGATGCGGCCCTCGATGGACCCCGGCCCGGGCTGCGCGAGGGCGCCCACGGCCGTCAACAGGGCCAGCAGCACGCCGGCGAGGCACGGAAGGAAACGGGGAAATTCAGAACGCAGGGCGGGGGGCAGGGGAAGGCAGGGCATAGTTCAGGACGGGGTGGAGCTTGCTGGCCGCAAACAAGGATGGAACACGAGGGCGGCTCAAGTCGATTGGCGGCGGCGTGACCGCGTTGACAAGGCGGGCGACGGCGGGCTTGGCTCCCGTTCTCGGCGGGGGCCTCGAGGCGCGTTCTGCGTTCTCCCTTCCGTCGGGGCCCTGCTTATGGAAAAATTCTCGCCGCGTCTCCTCCTCGCCCTCGTCCTGCCCGGCCTCCTCGGCGCCGCCGAGCAGCGTCATCGGGTCGACTCGCCCGCTGCCCTCCGCGAGGCGCTCCGCCGTGCCGTCCCCGGCGACCGCATCCAGCTCCGCGATGGGGTGCACCAGCTCGACGCCACGCTCGCGGTTCGCTCCGGCGGCACCGCGGAACGCCCCCTGGTGATCGAGGCCGAGAACATCGGTGGCGCAGAGCTGGCCGGCAGCCACGGCATCGCCATTGGTGAATCCGCCGAGCACGTGGTGATCCGGGGCTTCCGCCTCTCCCACGCGGCCGGCCGCTTTACGGTCGCGGCGGGCGCCCGACACATCCGAATCACGCGGAACCAGTTCCGCTGCCAGGGTGACGGCGTGATGCTCTCCATCTCCGGGGACGACGTCGAGGTGGACCACAACGAGTTCGCGGACAAGACCACGACCGGGGCGATGCTGGCGGTCTCCGGCTCGGGGCCCCAGGTGGCGCGGCGGACCTGGATCCATCACAACCTCTTCCGCGACTTCACCGCCCCGCTGGGTACCCCTTCCGAGATGCTACGGGTCGGACTGAGCGCGACCGGGCTTTCGGTCGGTCGCGCGCTGGTCGAGCACAACCTGTTTGTCCGGGCCCGCGGCGAGACCCGGCTCATCTCCAACCGCTCCTCGGGCAACGTCTATCGACACAACTCGTTCGGCGAGAGCCCCACCGCCCAGGTCGACCTCCGCCACGGCAATGAGGTGGAGTTCTACGGCAACTTCCTCCGCGGCACGGAGGGGCTCCGCATCTTCGGTGACCGCCACCGCGTGTATGGTAACTACTTCGAGTCCAACTACGCCGGAATTTCCCTCGGCAACGGGACCGTCGAGACCGCCGGCCCTGGCGCGCCCGCCGCCGCGATGGACCGGCCCGACGACTGCGCGATCGTCTTCAACACCTTCGTCGACAACCGCACCCACCTCCAGCTCGCCCGGGCGGCCGGCGAGCGTCTCGGCGCCCGTAACATCTCGGTCGCGCACAACGTGTTCCAAGGTGGCACCACCGTCGCCCGCATCGACGGCCCCTACACCGGGGCCGTGTGGAAGGGGAACTTCCTCGCACCCCGCGTGAGCCCCGGGCAGATGCCCCCCGAGGGCTACACCCGCGGCAACCTGCAGCTGCAGCCGGCCGCCGACGGCCTCCAGCGGCCCGGCCCCACCAGCCCGATGCTCGACGCAGGCGGGCGCGAATTCCCCTTCGTTCAGGTCGATCTCGACGGCCAGCCCCGCGGCGACCGCCCGGACGCCGGCGCGGACGAGGTCAGCACGGCGACCGTCTCCGGCCGCCCCCTGCGGCCAGAGGACGTTGGGCCCGCGGCGCGCACCGCGACCGCCCCCGGGACCGCCCCTTGACACGCCCGTTCGTGGACCGCACGGTCGCCCGCACGCGATGAAGCTCCCGTCCCCCGCGCCCTCGCCCCGCCGGTTCCGCTTCCTGCTCGCGCTGGCGATTATCGGCCTTGCAGGGCACGCCGCCAATCCCGCCCCGGTCCGTCCCGCCGGCCAAGACGAAATTTCCGCGGCGGAGCTGCTCAAGTCGCTCCTGCTCACCCGCGAACAGCTCCACGCCGCCCAGTTGGCCGCGGTCAACGCCCGGCTGGAAGCCGAGACGAAGTCCCGGCAGGAGTCCGAAGCGCTCAACGCGAAGCTGGAGGGACTGCGTTCCGCGATCGATACGGAGCGCGCCGCCCAGCGAGCGGAGCTCCAGCGCACCCAGGCCGAGCGGGAGCGGGAACGGCTGGAGATGGAACGCAATTACCGGACCCTGCTCTGGGTGGTCGGAGGCCTCGCGGCCGCCGGACTGCTGGTCGTGCTCGTCTCCCCGTGGCTCCAACTGCGGGCCATCAACCGCCTCCACGATTCGGCCCTGGCCCGCGCACAGTTGCCCGCCCCGAAGCCCACCGGCCTGCTCGCTCAGGGAATGGAGCCAGGACCGGCCGAGCAGGTCGTCAATTCCTCCAACCAACGACTCCTTTCGATGGTCGATCGGATCGAGCGCCGGATCAACGCACTGGAGCAGTCTGCCGCCCCGGCGGTCGCGTCCGGTCCAGTCTCGAGCACCACGAACCTTGTCGCCGAGACGGACGCCGCGCGGCGCGCCTCGGACCAGTCCGCGTGGGTGGGGGTGCTGTTGGCGAAGGCTCAGGGGTTACTGAAGGCGAACAAGGCCCAGGAGGCCCTCAATTGCTTGGAGGAGATCCTCAAGCTCGACCCCAACCACGCGGAGGCGTGGGTCAAAAAGGGTTCCGCTCTCGAGCGTCTACGGCAGGACGAGGGGGCCGTCCGGTGTTACGACCGCGCGATCGAGCTCAACTCCGCCCTCACGCTCGCCTACCTGCTGAAGGGCGGGGTGTGCAACCGTCTGAAGCGCTTCGACGAGGCGGTGACGTGCTACGAAGAGGCGTTGAAGGTCGAGGAGGCCGGCCGCCGCAATCCCTCGTTGGCGCGCGCCTGAGCCTGCCCCGCTTCCCTGCGTACAGCGGGTCTGCGGCTCAGTTCGTGCCGAAGCCGCCCCGCTCGCGCTCCATCCGCAGCTGTTGGCGGGCGACATCGATCCGGGCGCCGATCAGCTGGCGGTTCTCCTCGCCCTTGTCCGCGAGCTCGCGCTCCAATTCCTCGATCCGCCGCTCGTAGGCGCGAATTCGGTCCTGCAGCGGGGCCTGCAGCTGGCCGAGCCGCTGCTCGAGTTCCCGCATTTCCTGCTCCGCCTTCTCCTGCGCGGTGAGCAACCGCTCCCGCTGGCGGAATAGGTTTTGGAAGATCCGCTCCCGCATCCAGCCCATCACGCCGGACCGGATCGCCTGCTGCGCCCGCTCGGCCTTGCCTTCCGCGATCAGGGCCCGGTCCCGCCAGATGCCGTCGCCGCCCGCGAGGCCGGCCCCGTCCGTCGTCACCAGAGCGGCCGAGGGCCGCGCGCGCAGCCGCCAAAGGATGGCCGCGAGGATAAGACCGACGCCGGCCAAGCCCCCGGCGATCCAGAAGGTCTGCTGCGAGATCCGGCCGGCCACCGACTGCTCAGCCGCCAGCTTGGTCTGCAGGGTGCCGATCACGCTCTTTTCTCGCATCGCGGCGAGCGCCGCCAGTGCCGCACGGTCGATTCGCTGGCCCCGGCGCACCACGACCTGGCCCGCCGCAAAGGAATCGTTGGCGGTGACGCCCTCGATCCGGCGGGCACGCAGCGACTCGGTGGCCTCCTTGTCGGGTACCGCATTGAGACGCACGTAGGAGGCGATGAAGCGGCCCACCTCGATCTGGTCCGCCGGGAAGTGACTCTCAATCAGCCGTCGCGCCCGGGGCACGCTCAGCAAGGAGGAGGCGGCCACCGGCGGGCCCGCTTGGTCCAGTTCGGCAGCGGACGGGGCCTGTTCGAGGCTCCGCACCGCCACCAGTCGAACCGCCTGGCCGGCCGGAAGGCCGTCGTCGACCCGCGACGCCAAAATGGGCTGGGCCATCACCTCGCGCAGTGGGCGCAGCCACTCCGTGAGCAGGGTGGCGTCCGGCTCCCCGCCGATCCAGCGCGGGCCCAGCGCCTCCAGCGGCAGCCCGCGGCCGTCCTCGCGGGCCAGTTGGCCGAGGACCCGGGCGTACGGCATAGTTCCCGCGTCGGCGGCGCGCGGGGTGCGGCCCCCGAGCGCGGCGGTGAGCAGGTCCCGGAAGCGGGTACGGGCGGTCGCCATACGGCTGCGAAGCTCCCGTTCTGCCTCGGCGCCCGCCTGGGGGGTGTGGCGGAGCACGAACAGGACTTCCCGGGCCACGCGCTCACGCAAGGCGGCGGTGGCCTCGGCATTCACCACCAGGAATGCGACCGGCGCCACGATGTCCTCCCGCGCCACATCGCCCAGTTGGTAATCGGCGGCGCGGGACGCCACGGGCGCGAGGCCCAGACAGGCGAGGAGCAGCAGGCGGGGGAGCGCGGCGCGCGGAAGGACCATTGGGAGTGGGTGCGGTGGCGCCGCCGGCCCTGCCGGGAACGCGGGGCCGGGCGGAACGGCCCGCCGGAAGCCCCCGAATGGAAACCTTCGGGGGCGCGTCGCAATCCTTTTTCCGCCGGCTCAGCCTCGGTTGAGCCACCAGAGCGTGGCGTTCAAACCCGTGGCGAAGCTGACCCAGAGTAGGTAGGGGGCCCAGAGCGCCCCGGCGACGCGGTCCTCCCGCCAGAGCAGGCGTTGGAAGGCGGCGAGCACGCCCCAGAGCACGAGGATCTCGGCCAGTGCCAGGGCGGGGCTGCGGAGGCCAAAGAAGAGGACGGACCAGAGGGCGTTCAGCACCAGATGGCCGCCGTAGGCCAGCGCGAGCCGGAGCGCCGCCGCCCCCTCCCGCCGCCGCCAGACGCGCCAGACCGCGATCGACATCAGCACGTAAAGGGTGGTCCAAACCGGGCCGAAGATCCAAGAGGGGGGATTCCACGTGGGCTTCACGAGGGTCGGGTACCACGAGCGCACGTTCTCGAACGTGGCCCAGGAACCGATCCCGCCGGCGAGGAACGTCGCGAGCAGGAAGAGCGGGAGCGCCAGCGCCGAGCGAAGGTTCATCCCCCGAGCTTGGCTGGCCGGGGCGTGAGGTCAAAGCCGGCGCGGCAGCCTGCTCCGGACCTTGGCTTCCTGAGCGGCTCGATAGGAGCAGGATTGGAGGCACACTGTAGGCACACTGGAGGCAGACCGTCGGGAGGCGCGCGGGCAAAAAAAAGGCGCCCCGTGGGGGCGCCTTGGTGACCTGATCACCCGGAACGGGCGCGGGTCAGTTGGTGATGTCGAACGTCGTGCTGCGCTCGCGGATGGGCAGGTAGGCCTTGTACCACTCCTTCTGGGCCTCGCTGTTCGCGTAGTCCTTCAGGGCCTGCTCGCTGGCGAACTCCATCACGATGGCGTGGGTGCGCTCACCCTGCGCTTTGACGGTCTTGGTCCAGACGCGCGTGATGCCCTTGTAGGCGGCGGGGAGCTGGTGGGCGCCGTCGAGGGCGGCCTTGATCTGTTCCGGGGTGGTGCCGGCCTTCCAGGAGACCGTGACCACGTGGATCAAGGTCGTGGGGGCGGACGCCTTGGCGGCGGCGGGAGCGCCCTTCTTGGCGGCTTTCTTCTCGGGATCGGCAGCGAAAGCGGCTCCGTTGAGGAGGAGACCGGCGGTGAGGAGGAGGAGCAGTTTTTTCATGGGAGGGGGAGTCGGGTTTAGAAGCGGCCTTCGATGCCGGCCGTGATGGTGGTGCCCTGCATCAGGAACGTCTCCAACTGGTCGGGGATGCCGCGATAGTAGATCTGCGGTTCGTTGAACAGGTTCGCGACGCCGAAGGTCGCGGTGACGTTGGAGCGCAGTTGGTAGCGCAGGTTCACGTTCACCAGCTCACGCGCGTTGAGGTATTGGTTGCGCGAGGGCTGGGCCACGTTGAACGCGTTGCGGATGCTCTTGCTGGTGTAGTTGTAGCTCACGGAAACGCCGAACTTCCGGTAATCCCACGAGACGGACACGTTACCGGTGCGCGGGATGAAGCCGTTGATCTGGCCGTTCGACAGGTAGGCAGCGCCGCCGAAGTCGCCGTGGGCGTTGATCAGCGTCATATTCGCGTTCAGGCGGAGGGTTCGGAGCAGGCCCGGCAGGAAGCGGAACTGCTGTTGGTAAGCGAACTCCCAGCCCTGGGCGATGGCGGTGCCGGCATTGACCGACTGGAGGATCTTGTAGCCCTCGAACTGGCCCTCGAAGCCGTTGTCGTTGCCGACGCCGACCGTGCCGGTCTCGCGGGCGCCCACGATGAAGTCGCTGATTTCCTTGTGGAACCAGCCCACGGAGAAGCTGCCGGCGGGCTCGAAGTAGTACTCCAGGCTGAAGTCCCAATTCTTGGCCTGCTGCGGCAGCAGGGCCGGGTTGCCGATCGAGACGGTCTGGTTCGTATCGCTGAACGAGAAGTTCGGCAGGGCGTTGGCGAGCGAGGGTCGGCCGAAGCCGGTCGTCCACGCGCCGCGCAGCTTCAGGTTGGCGGTGAGGTCGCGCCACAGGTGGATGCTGGGGAAGTTCTGGCCGTACTTGCCCTCGTTCAGGTAGGCGTCCTCGTAATCGCGCTGCGCGGAGCCGATCGGGTCGGCCGCCTGCTGCGCCGCGTTGCTGAGGACGCGGGCGCGGATGCGGGAGATGCCCTCGGTCTCGGTCACCTCGCGGCGGACGCCCGCGAGGAAGCCGGTGCGGCCGACGCGGCCCTGGGTCATCAGGTAATAACCGGTGATGACCTCGTTGACCTTGTTCGAGTTGGCGAGGCGGTTCTGCTCGCGGAAGTAGATGTCCTCGCGCCAGAGGGCGGGATTGGTGGGCTGGCCGTTCTGGATGAACGGAGCGGCGTCCCAGACCGGAAGGTTGCGCCCCGTCTTGACCTTGTCCCAGAGGAGGATCGAGGGGTCGGTGGGGAGCGCGCTGGTGCCGAGGTAATTCCAGCGGCGGCCGCGGCGCTCGAGCTCCACCGTGTGGTCGCGGACCTGGCCGCCGGTCTTGAGGAAGGCGGAGAAGGCCTCGATGGGCAGCTTGTACTTGAAGTGGGCGCGGGCCTCCTTGATCAGGTCGATGTCGAGGTTCCCGGAGTTCGAGGAGAGGCCGTTGACCGACGGGCGGTAATTGGCGGGGTTGGTGAAATCCAGGCCGCCATTCTGGATGAAGCGCGGGTAGAGGTCGCTCTGGGTGCGGTCGAGGATCCAGCCCACGCCGGTCTCGCCGTTCGGTCCCCGGACGTTGTTGGTGGCGTTCCCCGGAGTGCCATCGACCCCGGTGAAGGGGACGTTGCCGATGCGGTTCACCAGCCCGGCCTCGGCGCCGAGGGTACGGTAGCGGGTGCGGCTCCAGAGCGCGGCCCACTCGATGTCGAGGCGGCCCAAGATATGTTCGCCCGCGAGGTCCATATGCCGCAGGCGCTGGTCGCGGTTAATCAGGGTGGAGGTGATGTCGATCAGCGCCGGGGCGGTGGTGGAGGAGGTCGCGTTGGCCGCGGTGGGCACGGCGCGGACGGTGGTGATGCGATCGGTCCAGCCGGGGACCACGCCCGTGGTGGTGGCGTTGGGCACCGTGGTCTGGCTGCCGGCGAAGGCGCGCTGCTGGAACTGGCGGCGCATCGGCTCCGGGGCATCGTTGTAGATCAGGTTGAGCTTGAGCAGGTTGTTCTGGTCGAAGCGGTAGTCCCACTTCGTGTTCAGGCTGCGCTGCTTGCGGTTATTGTAGTTATCCGTGGTGCGATAGTCCCAGACGAAGGCGGGCTGCACGTTCGTCTGCTGGTAGTCGCGCTGGCTGCGGAAGAAGCCGAACGCATTCTCGGAGTAGAAGGCGTTGACCGAGACGGCCAGGTTCTCGGTCTTGCTGCCGAAGACGGCGAACTTCTCGATGTACGAGGCGTTCATCAGGGCGTGCGTCCGCCGCTGCTCGCGGAGCGGCACCTGCTCGGTGAACCACGGGGCCATCCGCGCGGTGAAGTTCAGCGTCACGCGCCGCTTCTCGCGCATCGAGAGCGGCGAGCGGGTCTTGAAGTTCACCCCGCCGCCGAGCGAGTCGACGGGCTTG
>JBILWD010000114.1:0-10476 GCA_044370095.1 Opitutaceae bacterium
CCGGAGTACCGCATCCGCACGCCGGTGCTCGCCTCGGTGGCGGCCAATGCCGAGGGCGCGCTGTCCGGGGACCTGTTTATTGCCGGGCGGGGCGATCCCAGCTGGCGCACCCGCGGGACCGGCCGCCCCTTCGACTCGACCTTCGCCCCGGTGATCGCGGTCCTGCGTCGCGCGGGCGTGCGTCGCATCGCGGGGGACGTGGTCGCCGACGCCACCTGGTTCCACCAGCCCCCCCAAGGCTCGGGCTGGACGGTCGACGATCTGAACGATTGGTACGGCGCCGAGCTTTCCGGGGTCAGCCTCGAGCAGAACTACGCGGAGCTGAGCCTGACGCCGGCGCTGGTCCCCGGTGGCGAGGTCTCGCTCGCGTGGCGCCAGCCGGACGCCGGATTGGAAGTGCTCGCCCGGCTGCAGACGGTGGCTGCCGACGCACCTGCGCAGGTGGTGGTGCGCCGGCTCGTGGGGGAGTCGCGGGTGCACCTCTGGGGTTCGATACCCGCCGGGGGCCGGCCCGAGTGGGTCAATGTCACCGTACCCCGCCCGGCCGAGTGGTACGCGGCGGCGCTGCGGTCCGCCTTGGCGCGGGAGGGAATCGCGGTGGAGGGCCGGCCGCGCGCGGCGCGGTGGCCCGATCCAAGCCCGGTGCCCGCGGGTGCGGTCGCGCTGGGGGAACTAACGTCACCGCCGCTGCGCGAGCTGGTGGCGGATTTTATGAAGCCGTCCCAGAACCTGGAGACCGACCTGATCTTCGGGCATCTGGGCGAAACGCGGCGTGGGGCCGCCACTCCCGCGTACCACACGGGTGAGGCGTTGGCCCTCGAGGCGTTGCGGGAATTCCTAGTGCGCGCCGGGGTGGATCCCGCGGAGGTGCGGTTTGAGGAGGGTTCTGGCCTCTCACGAAATAACCTCCTCACCGCGCGCGCCACGGTCGGCCTGCTCGCGGCGATGGCCCGGCATCCGGCGGCCAATGACTTTGAGGCGTCCCTGCCGATCGCTGGACGGGACGGGACCCTACGCACCCGCCTGCGCGGCACGGCGGCCGAGGGCAACGTGAAGGCGAAGACCGGCACCTTGCGGTGGGCCAACGCGGTCTCTGGTTATGTCACCACCGCCGGCGGCGAGCGTTTGGCCTTCGCCCTCCTGCTCAACCGTCACGCACCGGAGGTCGGCGCGCCGAGCGCGCGAGAGGAGCTGGACCAGATCGTCGCGTTGCTCGCCGCCTACGCCGGTCCCGGTTGACGTCCGCGGGCACCGCTCGAGGGCGCCTCACTTTTCGCGGAAGAGCCGGCTCTGCACCACCGCGTGCACGAGTGACCGCAGGCCGTATCCGTCGCCGCGAGTTTCCGCGAGGATGCGCTCGACTTCTGGCCGGTCGCTGTAGTGGGCGGGGGCCCCGGTGGCGAACAGCAGCAGCTGCCGGGCGAAGTTGCGGGCGAGCGCCGCCTCGTCGGCGCTCACGAGACGCTTGAAATCGCGGATGTCCCGGAAAGGCCGGCCGTCGGGTAGCTCGCCGCTCGCGTCCACGGGCAGCGCGAGGTGGAAGGCGAAGGGCTGGCCATTCTTGCCGAGGCCGCGGAGGGCGGGCTTTTCCTCGTCGACCGCGCGGTAACGTTCCCGCCAGCCGCCGAGCACGTCGAAGCTTTCCAATGCGAAGCCGGGTGGATCCATTTTCCGGTGGCAGGAGGCGCAGGAAGCGTCTTCGCGGTGGCGGGCGAGCTGCTCGCGGATGGTGACGGCGCCGCGGATGTCCGGCTCGACCGCGGCGACGGGCGGGGGCGGCGGGATATCGATGCCGAGGATCCGCTCGACGATCCACTTGCCGCGGAGCACGGGTGAGGTCGTGGTGCCATTGGCCGTGACCTTGAGCACGCTGGCCTGCGTTAGGAGGCCGCCACGCGGGCTGTCCGCGGGCAGGTCGACGCGGCGCATCGCGATCCCGTTCACCCCGGGCAGGCCGTAATGGCGGGCGAGCCGCTCGTTCAAGTAGGTGAAATTGGCATCCGCGATGAGCCGCGCCGGGTGATTGCGGGCGAGCAACTCGGCGAAGTAGAGACGCGTTTCCGCACTCGCGGCCTCCGTCAGCGCATCGTCGAGATAGTAATCGTTGTAGAGAGTGGTCGAGGGGGTGGAGTCCTCCATCTTCCGCAGGTCGAGCCAGTAATCGAGAAACGCGTCGCGGAACCGCTCAGCGCGGGGATCGGCGAGCAATCTTTCGGTCTCCGCGCGGAGGATAGCTGGTTCTCGCATCCGACCTCCATCCGCGAGGCCGCGCAGTCGGACATCGGGCGGCGAGTTCCAGAGGAAGAGAGCGAGCCGAGTGGCCAGCGCGTGGTCCCCGAGGAGGCCGGGCGACTCCTCGAGGAAGAGGAAACCCGGGGAGGCCAGCACGGCGGTGTAGGCCGCGAGCAGCGACTCGGCGAAACCGAGGCCCGCGGCGCGGCGGTCGTCGAAGAGCTGGATGAAGACCTCGGTCTCCCCGGGCCGCACGGGACGGCGGTAGGCCCGGGCGACGAAGTTGGCGAGGAGGCGGCGACCGTCGGCGGCCGGGTCCGCGCTTTCGACCTCGACCTTCTCCTCCCCGAGGGGCTCGACGCCCTGGCCGGGATTGCGGCTGCCGTCGGCGCGCGCGGCTTCGCGGACCACCGGCACCGCGACCCCGCTCTCCCCGGCGCGGGCGCGACGCAGCGGCAGTTCGCCGAACAGCAGGCGATACCCTGCGAGGGTGGTTTCGTCTTGGAGCGGCCCCTCGACCTCCATCCAGCGGAAGGCGACGCTCGGGGTCCCCTCGGGCGTCATCAGCGGGTTGCGAAAATTGTTCGGGCGGGAGCGGTAGAAGCGGGAGGCGTCCGGCACGAGGGTTTCGTTGGCCAGCAGCCAGACCTCACCGATGTCGTGCACCGCCGGCTCCGGGGTAAGGTCGAAGTCACCGACCCGGCGGTTCAGCACGCCGTTGCGCGTGTAGACCGTGATCGGTTCCACGGTCCGGCCCGGGGAGAGCTGGTCGTAGTTCGGCACGTTGGGGTTCGGTGGGCGGGGCGTCCCCCGGCGGTCCGACTCGTCGGCGTACCGCTGCGCGATTCCGCCCGGTGCCGCCCAGAGGGTGTGCCCGCTGAAGCGGATTCGGTAGCGGCCGGCGACCGGGGCGCGGAAGCCGTCCCAGCGGTACGTGAACCCGGTGACGTAGTTGCTAGATACCCAGCCGACGGCCTCGCGTTCCCGCTGTGCCGGGTCGGCCGGGCCCGCGGTCAACGGCGCCTGCAGTCGGCGAACCTCGGGCTGCGGCGTGATGAGGTCGAGGATCGGATAGGTCATCCGGTCCGGCGAGGTGTTGAAGATGCTGCCGCTAAACTTGCCCGTGAGGGTGCGTTGGTCCCGGGCGAAGTGACGGGTGACTGTGGCGGGCGTGAGCGCGTGCCGGACGCTCAGGACTTGGCGGAAGGCGTGGTCGGCGGCGCTGAGGTAGCGGGCGAGATGGACGTGCGACACGTCGAGGGCGGAGGCGGCCTTGTTGAAGCGGTGCGCTTCGCCGTCCTCGGGAAACTGGCCCCGGAGCTGCAGCCACGGGGCGGAGAGGAGATCCCGGACCGCGTTCTCGTACTCGAGCGCATTGAGCCGGCGCGCGCCGCTGCGGCCGGACGCGGCGATGCGCGCCTGCTCGGCGGCCTGCAAGGATTCGCCGAGCTCCCGCAGGAAGCCCGCAAGCGCCGCCGGTTCGGGCCGGGCCTTGTTCTCCGGGGGCATCTCGCCGGCCGCCGCGCGGTCGTGGATCCGAGCCCAGCGCGCGAGATCGCCAGGGTTAGCCGGGTCTAGGCGCAGCGCGCCGAGGTCGAGGCCGCCCTTGCGCTCCACGTCATCGTGGCAGCCGGCGCAGTGCCGTTCGATGAAGGAGGTCGCGCCGGCCGGGAGGGCCGCGCCCGCGCTGGCCGCAGTGAAGACCGCGAGGAGGAACCGCTGGAGCCAGCGCCTCATCCGGCGAACTCAAGTCCCCGGAAGGTGCCGGTGGAGGAGGCGAATCGCTCCGCGGGGATGCCCATCCGCTGCAGCATCGAGACAAAGAGGTTCGGCAGCGGGTAGTTATGGGCGGTGTTGAACGCGTGGTGGCGGCCGTGCCGGAATCCACCACCGGCGAGCACGGTCGGCAGGTTGAAGCAGGTGTGGGCGTTCGCGTCGCCGAAGTTCGAGCCGTAGAGCACCATCGTCCGGTCGAGCAGCGGGCCGCCGTCCTCGCGCGTCGCCTTGAGGTCGGTGAGCAGTTTGGCCAGCAGGCGCATATGCCACTCGTCGATCCGGCGGAGCTCGCCCCGCTTCTTCTCGGATTTCCCGTGGTGGGAGAGGTTGTGGTAACCGTCGGTCAGCGTGGCCTCCGCCAATTCGAGCGCGGGGGTGCTCACGCCGTCGAGCATTAGGGTGATCGCCCGGGTCGAGTCGGTCTCGAAGGCGAGCCGCGCAAGATCGTACATTACGCGCACCTTCTCCATATAGGCCGCGGGGTTGGCCGGGTCGATCGGCACGGGCACGCTGACCGCGGGCTTGGGCCGCTGCTCCCAGCCGCGCGAGGCTTGGAGCCGCTGCTCGAGTTCGCGCACGCTGGTGAAGTACTGGTCGAGGCGCTCGCGGTCCGGGGCGGGCAGGTCGCGGCGGAGGGCGCTGGCCTGGCCGGCCACGGCGTCGAGGATGCTGCGCCCGGTGTCGAGCCGGCGCAGTTGCGCGGTCACCTCGGCAGCCGAACCCTGGAGGAAGAGCTGGCGAAATACGTCCGCCGCCTTGTCCTCGGGGGGGATCGCGACGCCGCTGCCGGTCCAAGAGAGGCTGCGGGTGCGGGTGTTGACGCCGAGGGTCAGCGAGGGGAAGCGGGTGAGGGTGCCGATCTGTTCCGCGATGACCTGGTCGAGCGAGATGGTGTTGCGGAAGGAACTGCTACCGGGGTGGGGAGCGGCGGTGAGGAAGCACACATCCGCGGGGTGACCGCCGTCCACGTTCGGGTGGGAGACGCCGCTGAAGACCGAGAAATCCGCGCGGTGCTCTCCGAGCAGGCGGAGGTAGGGCGAGGCGGTGTAGCCGGCGCCCGCCTCGGTGGGGAAGAACTGGTCGGCGAGCAGGCCGAGGTTGTTGCAGATCGCGAGCATCCGTCGGGGCGTGCCGGGGGTGGGGCCGGGCGTGGGCGCGGTGCGGCCGAGCACGGGGGACATCGCCTGGAGCAGCGGCAGGGTTAGCCCGATGCCGGTGGAGCGCAGGAAGGCGCGACGGGAGAGGGGCACACGGCTGGCGACGTAGGGGGCGCGCGACGGCTTCACGCCCCAACCGTGGCGGGTGCGCGGGCGGGTGGCAAGCGCCCCGGGAAATTGCGTTTGCCCCGCGGCCGGGCGGCGCCCACGGTGACCCTTCGCTCCGATGTCCGACGCTCATCCCGACCAAACGCACGACCAGCACGCCGTCCGCCGCCAAAAGCTGGCCGAACTCCGCGCCGCGGGCGCCGATCCCTTCCGCGCGAGCTTCGGCCCCACGCATTCCTCCGCGCAGGCCCTCCGGGCGCACGTGGCGGGCCAGGACTACACCGCCTCGGTGGCGGTCGCGGGTCGCCTCGTGACGATCCGGGACATGGGCAAGAGCCAGTTCGTCAAGATCCTCGACCAGGACGGGCAGATCCAGCTCTACCTCAAGCGCGACGTGGTGGGGGAGGCGGCCTACGCCGCCTTCAAGCGGCTGGACCTCGGCGACATCATCGGCGCCCAGGGGACGCTGTTCACCACCAAGTCCGGTGAGATCACGGTCAAGGTCGACGGTTTCGTGCTGTTGGCGAAGGCATTGCGGCCCCTGCCCGAGAAGTGGCACGGGCTCAGCGACCCGGAGCAGGTGTACCGGCAGCGCTACCTCGACGTGATCGTCAACGCCGAGTCCCGCGCGCGGCTGCTGCTGCGGCCGCGGATCGTATCGCACATCCGCCGTTTCCTTGAGGACCGCCGTTTCCTTGAGTTAGAGACGCCGGTGCTGGAGGCGACGCCGGGCGGGGCGGCGGCCCGGCCGTTCAAGACGCATCACAACGCGCTCGGTGCCGACTTTTTCCTGCGGATCGCGACCGAGCTGCGCCTGAAGCGGATGCTCGTGGGCGGCTTCGACCGGGTGTTCGAGATCGGGCGGATCTTCCGCAACGAGGGCGTTTCCCGGAAGCACAACCCGGAGTTCACGATGCTGGAGGTCTACGAGGCCTACTCGGATTTCCGCGGGATGATGCGGCTGGTGCGGGAACTGCTCGAGTCTCTGGTGCGGGAGGTCGTGCGGCCCGCCGACGGGAGCCTGCGCCTGCGCCACGCGCCGAGCGGGCAGGACATCGACTTCGGCGCCCCCTGGCGCGAGGTACGCTACAAGGACCTCATCCGCGAGGCCACGGGCGACGCCGACTGGTTCACGCGTTCCAAAGCCGACAAGATCGCCGGCGCGGAGCGGCTCGGCCTCGGGGTGAACCCGGCGTGGGAGGAGTTCGAGATCACTAACGAGATCTTCTCCAAGCGAATCGAGCCCACGCTGATCCAGCCGACCTTCGTGACCCACCTGCCCCGGGAGCTGTGCCCGCTGGCCAAGCTGACGTTGGACGATCCGAGCACGATCGACGTGTTCGAGCTGATCATCGGCGGGATGGAGGTCGCCCCGGCCTACTCCGAGCAGAACGATCCCGACGTGCAGCGGGAGATGTTCGAGCGGCAGGCTGGCGAGGAGCGGCAGAACATCGACCAAGATTTCCTGCTCGCTCTCGAGCACGGGATGCCCCCCGCCGGCGGTATGGGCATCGGCATCGACCGGCTCTGCATCCTCCTCACGGGCGCCGAGAGCATTCGGGACGTGATCCTGTTCCCGCAGCTCCGCCCCGGCGGCACCTGAACCCCGCAGGCCCCGCGGGCCCGCCCCCGATGCCCTGGTACCTTTACCTCGCCCTCCGCCAGCTCTTCCCCGCGGGGCGGCGCTTCCCGTTCTTCACGGCGATCTCGGTCCTGGGCGTCGCGCTGGGCGTCGGCGTCCTAGTCATAGTGACCAGCGTGATGGGCGGATTCGGGCACGAGATCCGGCGGATGATCGTGCGGACCGAGGGCGAGATCCAGGTGAAGGCGAAGGGCCTGATCGAGGATCCCGCGGCGGTGCTCGCGGCGATCCGCAGCGCGCCCGGCGTGGTCGGCGCGTCGCCCTTCGTCGAGGGACCCGTGGCCGCCCTCGCGGCGAACCGGCCCGCCTTCCCGCTGCTGCGCGGCATCGACCCGCTCTCCGTAGGCAGCGTCGCCGAACTCGGCCGCTACGTGCGCGCCGGGAGCCTCGACGAGCTGGATGATGACTCGGTGATCCTAAGCTGGCAGGTGGCCGAACAGCTCGGCGCCGGCCTAGGCAGCCTCGTGGAACTCTACTCGCCCCTGCTGTTCGAGCGGTTGAAACAGGACGAGGTGATTTTGCCGCGCCGTTTCCGGGTGGTGGGGCTCTTCGAGATCGGCCACCAGCACCTCGACAGCAGCCTTGCGTTTACGACGTTGCGCGCCGCGCAAGAGCTCTACGGGCTCGGCCGCGCGGTGCACGGCATCAACGTGCGTCTCGCGCCTGGCCGGGACGAGGTCGCCGCCCTGCCCGGGGTCAATCGGGTGCTCCCCGCGGGGATCGAGGCGCTGCCGTGGACGCGGAAGTGGGAGAGCTTCCTGTGGGTGCTGAACCTCGAGAAGACGATCACGGCCTTCCTCCTGCTCTTCATCGTCGTGATCGCGGCCTTCTCCGTGATGAGCTCCCTCTTAATCTCGGTCGTGCGCAAGACGCGCGAGATCGGCCTGCTCGGCGCGCTCGGCGCCAGTCGCCGGGGTGTGGCCCTGTGCTTCTGCGCACAGGCCTTCCTCATCGGGGTCGCCGGCACGCTCCTCGGGCTGGCCGGCGGCTTCACCGTGCTCGCGTGGCGCAACGAGCTCGTGCGACTGATCGCCCGCGGGCTGGGACGCGAGGAGACCCTCCGCCAGTTCTACCATTTCACCGACCTGCCGGCCCACACGCTACCGTCCGACCTCGCGCTGACGGTGGTGGCGGCGATCGTCATCTCCACGCTGGCCGGACTCTTGCCGGCGTGGCGCGCGAGCCGGCTCAAGCCCGTGGAGGCGCTGCGCAGTGAGTGAGCTGATCCTCGAGGCGAGTGGCGTGGCGAAGGCCTTTGGGACCGGGCCCACGCGCATCCCCGTGCTCCGTGCGGTGGACCTGGCGCTCGCGGCCGGCGAGAGCCTGGCGATCCGCGGGGAGTCGGGCTCGGGCAAATCCACGCTGCTGCACCTACTGGCGGGCCTCGACGTTCCTGATGCCGGCTCGATCCGCTGGGGCGCGTCGGCGCCGGACCCCTCGCGCCGCAGCCGATACCTCGGACTCGTATTTCAGTCCTTCCATCTTGTCCCGGAGCTCGACGCGCTCGGCAACGTGCTCCTCGCTGCGCGGATGCTCGGCGCGCCGGACATCGCAGCGCGGCAGCGGGCGGAAGCGCTCCTAGGGCAGGTCGGCCTCGCCGGACGTGCCCGGCACCTGCCTTCCCAGCTCTCGGGGGGAGAACGCCAGCGGGTCGCGGTCGCGCGCGCGCTCATCAACCGCCCGCGGCTGCTGCTCGCTGACGAGCCCACGGGCAACCTCGACGAGCACACGGGCGAGGCGGTTATCGACCTGCTGGTCGGCCTCTGCGCGGCGACGGGCACGGCCCTCGTGCTGGTGACCCACAACGCGGCGCACGCCGCTCGTTGCCGGGGCACCCGCACCCTCCACGACGGCGTCCTGCGCTGAAGCGCTTTCGGATGGCGCCCGGGGAGTGGGTGGCTACGGTCCGCGGATGGTTCCCAGCAAGATCCGTTGCGGCGTAGCAGGGGTGGGCTCGCTCGGCCAGCACCACGCCCGCATCTACGCGGCGCTCTCCGGGGTGGAGTTCGTCGGCGTCTTCGATGCGGACGCGCGGCGCGCGGCGGAGGTCGCCGGCCGCCACGGCGGGCGCGTGTTCCCCGACCTGGCCTCGCTGGGGGCCGCCTGCGACGCGGTGTCCGTCGTCGTGCCCACAGACCGGCACGCGGAAGTGGCGCTCCGCCTGCTAGCGGGCGGCAGCCACCTGCTGATCGAGAAACCGCTCTGCGCTTCGCTCGCGGAGGCGGAGCAGGTGCTGGCGGCCGCGCGCGAGGCCGGGCGCATCGTGCAGGTCGGGCACATCGAGCATTTTAACCCGGTGATGGCGTTCCTCGAGCGGGAGATCAACCGGCCCCGCTACCTTACCGCTGAGCGGCTCGCCCCATACCAACCGCGCGGCACGGAGGTGGGCGTGGTGCTGGACCTGATGATCCACGACATCGGGATCGTCCTCGCGCTGATCAAGGCCCCGCTCACCCGGATCGACAGCGTGGGGATCCGGGTCTTGTCGCGGAGTGAGGACATCGCGAACGCGCGCCTGCAATTCGCCGACGGGTGCGTCGCGAACCTCAGCGCGAGCCGGATGAGCCTGAAGAAGGCGCGCGAGATCCGGATTTTCCAGGAAGACGCCTACCTCTCGCTCGATTTTATGAACCAGGCCGGGCATCTCGTGAAGCGGGACGACCTCGTCGCCCACGCGGTCCGGGTGCGCGCGGGGGACCTGAAGGGCGGCGAGGCCGTCCCGGTGCGAGAGATCCCGATCGAGAAGGGGGAGCCCTTGGCTCTCGAGCTCGCGCACTTCGTAGAGAGCGTCGCGCGGGCCAGCCAACCCAAGGTCGGGGCGGCGTTAGGCAAGAGCGCCCTCGAGGTCGCGCTCGCGATCACCGAGCAGATCCGCGCGGCCGAAACCGCGCCCTGAGACCATCCCGGTCGTGACGCGCCCGCCCCACTCGAGTTTCCCGTTGCCCCTGCCGGTGGAGGGGCGGCCGGACGTGCTGGTCATCGCCGGCGAGCACTCCGGGGATGAGCACGCGGCGCGGATGGTGGCCCGGTTGCTCGGGGCGGAACCAGGCCGCAAAATCGCGGCCGTGGGCGGGGAGCGTCTGCGCGGGGCCGGTGCCCATTTACTGCACGACCTGACGTCTTCCTCGGTCGTCGGTTTGGTTGAGGTGCTGCGCCACTACGGTTACTTCCGGCGGCTGTTCGCGGCCCTCGTGGATTGGATCCGCGAACATCGGCCGCGGGTGGTGTGCCTCGTGGACTACCCCGGGCTAAACCTCCGGTTGGCCGCCGCGCTGAGGGAGCACGGCCTGTCGCGGGCCGGCGGCGGGGACGTGCGGGTCGTCTACTACATCTCACCGCAGATCTGGGCCTGGAAGGCGCGGCGCCGCTTCACGATGGCGCGCGACCTCGACGCGTTGGCCGTGATCTTTCCCTTTGAGCCGGCGTGCTACGCAGACACACCGCTGCCCGTCGAGTTCGTGGGCCATCCGTTCCTGGATCCCGGGCATCGGGCACCGGTCGCTGCGGATCCTACTGGTCCCGTGCTGCTGTTGCCGGGCAGTCGCCGCCAGGCGGTCACGC
>JBILWD010000363.1:0-3404 GCA_044370095.1 Opitutaceae bacterium
GTTTGGTGGTCAGGGTGAAGGTGAAGCTGAGGGGCTGCTTGAGCGCGTAGTAGCGGGGGACGCTTTCGCGGGCGGGCGAGTTGTAGTCGTTGTTCAGCGGTCGCATCACGTGGGCGTTCTGGGCGGTCGAGGAGTAGGCGGGACCGCGGTCGTTGAGGAGGTTGTTGATCACGAGGTTCGCCTGCACCTCGCGGCGCTGCGGGAAGCGCCAGGTGTAGGCGAGGGTGGCGGTGACGATGATATAGTCGTCCGGGGTGTAGGCGGGGGTGTAGGCGTCCTTAGTCGGGTCGTCGATGGCGACGCGGGGGTTGTTCGGGTCCGGGATCGTGTCCTCGACCCGCGACCAGAAGATCTGCTTGCCGCGGTAACGGGCGCCGGCGCCTACGCGGAGCCCGCGCAGGCGACCGGACTGGACGGTGTAGTCGGCGAAGGCGTTCGCGACGGGCTGGTCCTGCTGGAGGCGGCGGCCGTCGACGATGTTCCGGCGGAAGCCCTGGATGTTGTTGTAGGCCGTGGCGGCGGAGTTCGCGTCGGACGAGCGCTCGTTGATCGGGATGGAATCGTCGACCCGCGCGACGTTGTCGGGGCTGATCAGCACGCCGGCGTCGTTGGCGATCTGCCGGAAGAGGGCGGCGTTCTTGTCGATGTAGGCGCGCACGTCGGGGTAGGCGTTGGCCTCGAAGAGGCGGGGGAAACCGACGTTCCCGGTGAGGCGCAGCGCGCGGGTCGGGTTGAAGGTGACCTCGACCTCGTAGCCCTCGCCGGAGCGGAGACGGGTGTCCCGGTACTGGTTGGGTAGCCGGCCCATCCCGCGGATGTTGCGGCCGGTCGCGCTGGTGTCGCCGATCACGTTGGCGTCGTAGAGCGTGTTGAAGAACCCAGGCCCGTCTTGGGGGATCGTGTTGTTCACCTCCTCTGTGGTGTAATAGACAAAGTTCAGGTTGAGGCGGTTGCCGAGCAGCTCCATCCGGAGCGAGTAGTCGATGCCGGTGGCGACGGTGGGCTCAAGGGAGCGCCCGTCGATCCGCACGATCGAGCCCGGCGGGTTGAAGGTCTCCGCGAAGTTGATCGCCGGGTTCAGCCACGAGGCGAGGTGGAGGACGGTGCCGACGCTGCGGGTGACTTGCTGGCCCTGCACGGGGGGCGGATTGAAATCGTCCTTGAAGCGGACGTTAGCGTACTGCGGCAGGCGGTTGCCGAGGGAGTCACGCGGCCGGATCGCGGCCTCCTGCTCAGGACCCACGATCGCGCCGTTGGTGTCCCGCGGCGTGTAGGTGAAGCGGGCGTAGTCGGCGGGCGCGCCGGGGCGGAGGATCCGGTAGGTGGCGGGCCAGTCGGCGGCATAGTCGCCCTGGTGGATCTGCTGGCGACTTTGGAAATAGTAGGTGTCGCGGCGCACCGCGCCGAGCACGACCCAGCGGCCGGAGAAGAACTTGGCGTTGAGCGAGGCGAGGGCGTAGCGGAACCGGTTGGTGGTGATGTTCTGGGTGTCGCGACGGTCGGCCTCGATGGCCCAGATCGGGCGGAGCGACTCGGTCGTGTTGGTGTTGGGATCGTAGTAGGTGATCGGTCGCAGCGAGAGGTCGGGGGAAGGGCGGCTGGTGGTGTTCCAGTAGCGCCGGATACGGATCCGTTGGTTGTTATACGCCCAGAATCGCTGGTCGGTTCCGCGGGCGACGCTCAGGTAGCGGTGGTCGCTCGTGTTCTCGCTGTGGTTCGATCCGGCGAGGGAGTTGACCGTGAAGTGGCCGAAGCGGGTGGGCCAGACGTAGGCGATGGCGGAGCGGACGTTGTTCTCGGAGAAGGTGCGGAAGGCCCTCATATACTGGCCGTCGCCGTAGGGCACGAGGAAGTCCGGGTTTGGGCGGCCGTCCGGCAAGACGCGGTTGATGTCGATGAAGACGTTCGGGAGGTCGCGGTTGGGCTCGCCGTTGGTCATCGCGGCCGTGCGGTTGATGTCGCCGGCGACCTCGAAGTGCAGATTTCCCCAGCGGTGCGAGTAGGTGAGCTGCAGGTCCTTGAACCGCTGCGTGAGGATAGGCAGGTCCGGGGAGAGGGTGAACTCCTCGCCGGGGGTCCGGAAGGCGGACAAGCGCTCCGCGGTGTCGAAGCGGCCTGCGGGCACGTTGATTTCGTAAAGTAGGTTCGCACCGGTGGTGTTGAAGGAAGGGCTGGTGCCGTAGGTGTAGCCGGCGATCGGGGTGGTCGCGCTGGCTCCGCCCGCGAGGGTGATGGGGTCGTTCTGGTAGTTGAAGATGCGATCCGGTGCGGTGAAGGGCAGGTGCACGAAGTAGTTGGCCCCCCGGCGGCCGACGCCGATCGCGTTGGCGTTGGGGGGCAGCGTCGCCAGAGCCCGCGGCGCGGCGTAAGTCGTGCCGTTCCAGCCGGAGAAGCGGTCGTTGAGGAAGGTCACGGCGACCTGGCGCGAGTTGCGGCCGTACTCGCCCTCGACCCGCAGTTCCCCGTCGCGGAAGGGACGGAAGGTCGTCGTCAGGAACACGGCCTGTCGCTGGTCGAAGTCCTTCAGCCGCCAGCCGCCGGCATCGCCCCACACCCCGGCCGCCCGGACGGCGAACCGATCGCCGAGGGGCTGGTTGACGTCGAAGGTCGAGCGGAAGTTGGACCACGAGCCGACCGCAAACTGCAGCTGCCGCGACGGGCGGTTGGTCTGCGCCCGCTTGGTCGTCGCCGAGCTGATCCCGCCCAGCGAGCCGTTGCCGAAGAGCACCGCGTTGGGCCCGCGGCCGAAATCATACCGCTCTAGGTTGTAGGAGTCCCCGTTGTTGAACTGCGGGAAGAAGTTACGCTGCGGCCGCCCGCCGCCCGACCCGCGCACAGTGTACTGGACCGGGTTGAAGAAGAAATTCTGCTGGCCGTTGTCCACCGCCACGGTGCTCGAGGTCGTCCACTCGGCCGCCGACTGCAGGTCCACCAGGTTCAGCGCGTCGATGAAGTCGCGCGTCACGACGGAGTAGGCCACCGGGGTGTCGCGGAGGTCCGTCGCGAGCCGGCCGCCGGCCATCGAGCTGGCGGCGGCGAAGCCGGTGTCGCGGTCGGTGCTCACCTCGAACGGCGAAAGGCGCACCGCTGCCTCCGGCGGGGCCGGCACGGTCACGGTCGGGGCGGGGGCCGGGGCGACGACCTGAGCGGCCAGCGGACGCGGTATCACCAAGGCGAGGCTCAGGAGCGCGCTGGAAGAGAGAGCGCCGCGGAAGGGGTAGGGGCAGGGCATAGGGGTAGTCCGGCGGAGTCCGGCGCAGGACGTTCGCCGGGAAAATGGGGGGGCGTCTAGGCAAATTGTGACCGCCCCGGGGGGCCGCGGCGCCGCTTTCGCCTTGGCAGCGGGGTGGGTGACTGACGTCGTCAGTCAGTAAAAATGCCCGATTTACCCCCAAGTGTTCCCG
>JBILWD010000115.1:0-10439 GCA_044370095.1 Opitutaceae bacterium
AACACGGACCCCACGGCCTGGAAGTCCGCCGGCGCCGCCCTGCTGGACACGTTCCGCGCGGGCACGGTCAATCCCGCCGCCCTCGCCTACGCCGGGTTCGCCCACGCGTGGCACGGCGAGAAGCCGGAGCAGTTCAACAAGCTGGTGGAGCTCTTTCGGGCGGACCTCGCTAAGCGCTTCGATGCCAAGCTCAGGAAGTGTGACCTCGAGACCCGCTTCAACGCGGCCCAGCCCTTCTACACTAGCTCGGTGCTGTACGCCCTCGCCTTCTTCGTCGCCCTCTTCTCGTGGCTGGTCTGGCCGTCCCTCCTCGGGCGCTCGGCCTTCTGGATCATCGCCGTGGCGTGGGCAGTGGCCACCGCGGGCATTCTCTGCCGGATGTGGCTGGAGGGTCGCCCGCCGGTCACCAACCTCTATTCGTCCGCCCTCTTCGTCGGCTGGGGCGCCGTCGGACTCTGTCTCCTGCTCGAGGCCATCTACCGCAACGCCATCGGCAGCGTCGCGGCCGGAGCGATCGGCTTCTCCACCCTGGTGATCGCGCACCACCTCTCGCTCAGCGGCGACACGATGGAGATGATGCGGGCAGTGCTCGACTCGAACTTCTGGCTCGCCACCCACGTGGTGGTGATCACGGCCGGCTACTCGGCGACCTTCCTCGCGGGCTTCCTCGGCATCATCTACGTGCTCCGCGGCCTATTCACCCGCGGCCTCGATCGGCCGACGGCGGACGCGCTCACCCGGATGACTTACGGCATCACCTGCTTCGCCATCCTCTTCAACTTCGTAGGCACGATCTTGGGCGGTATCTGGGCCGACCAGTCGTGGGGCCGGTTCTGGGGTTGGGACCCAAAGGAGAACGGGGCCCTCATCATCGTCCTCTGGAACGCGATCATGCTGCACGCACGCTGGGGTGGCATTGTCCGGCAGCGCGGCTTTATGGCGCTGGCCATCGGCGGCAACATCGTGACCTCCTGGAGCTGGTTCGGCACCAATATGCTCGGCGTCGGCCTGCACAGCTACGGCTTCACCGACGCGGCCTTCGTGGCGCTCTCCTCCTTCGTCGCCAGCCAGCTGCTCCTCATCGCGCTCGCCAACGTCCCGCTGCGGCTCTGGCGGAGCGGTCCGGCGGGCGCCTGAAGCCGCCCTCAGGCCAGGCGCGCCAGTCGGTAGCCGACCGCGACCGCCGCCAGGCAAAGCGCGACGCTACCGAGGACATTCCCCGCGGCACGGACCCAGTCCCCGTCCTGCGCCAGCCGCAGGGTTTGCAGGCTGAAGCTGGAGAAGGTGGTGAAGCCGCCGAGCACGCCCACCATCAGAAACTGGCGGGCCTCCGGGGAGAGCATTTCCTCCTGAGCCGCGAGGGCGCCGATCAACGCCGAACCGAGGACGTTCACCAGCACTGTGCCCCAAGGGAAGGACTCGCCGAGCCGCGCACCAACCCAGCCCGCGAGCAGGAAGCGGGCGGCTCCACCAAGGGCCGAGCCGAGGGCGACGAGGAACAGGGTACGCATCGACGAAGCCTGGGCGCCCCGCACGAACACCCGCAAGCCTCCGGCTCGCCGCTTCTGGTTCGACAAGCAGGCGCGCGGGCGGCGAGGCTTCGTCCTTCCCCATGGGACTCCCCAAGCGACTCGACCAAAAACTGGCGCGGATCCAAGCCGGCCACGCGACCCGCAAGGATTTCATCATCGCGGATGCCAAGGACGCCGATATGGCCTTCGGCATCACGGCCCCCGGCCCCGGCCAGTGCCGCCCCGAGCGACACCGGGAGGCTGAGGCCTGCTGGAAATCTCTGGCCGACTACCGCGCGCAGATCCGGGCAGTGATCGCCCAGGACATCGTCGACATCGTCCTCCTCTCGGCCTCCAACGTCGAGCAACTGGCCATCCAGGAGGGCCTCTTCCGCGAATCCGCGATCACGCCCGCGGCCCGGGCGAACGACACCAGTGACATCTGGGTCGTGCGCGGCGGGAAGTACCCCACCCTCCCCTCCCGCGCCTTCCGCACCGCGACGATCGAACATATGAAGTACGGGCGCTTGCAGGCGGACTGCACCCAGCCCTTCCCCGGCGCAGACCTCGGCCTCTATTCGATCACGTTCACCAACAACATCGACTGGGACTATCGGGCGCTGGAGGACTTCGCCGCGTTCCGGCTGGAGGCCGAGGCGAAGCGGTTCCGGTACTTCCTCGAGATCTTCAATCCCAACGTCGACCCGGGCATCCCGGCCGGCCAGATCCCCGGTTTCCTCAACGATCACATCGTGCGTACGCTCGCGGGTGTCACCTCCGCGGGCCGGCCCGTCTTCCTCAAGATCCCCTACAACGGGCCCGGTCCCCTCGAGGAACTGGTGGCCTACGATCCCCGGCTGGTCGTTGGGATCCTCGGGGGCAGCAGCGGGACCACGCTCGACGCCTTCCAGCTGATTCACGACGCGCAGCGCCACGGCGCCCGGGTCGCGCTCTTCGGCCGTAAGATCAACCTCTCGGAACACCCGCTCGCCTTCATCGAGTTCCTCCGCCGGATCGTCGACGGCGAAGTCGAACCCGTCGAGGCGGTCAAGGCGTACCACGGGGTGCTCGGGAAGCTCGGAATCAAGCCGCAGCGGCCGCTGCAGCGCGATCTGCAGTTGACGCCCACCTCCACCCATTACCGCCGCTGATTTATGCGTCGCGGGATCATCGCCGGGGGCTCGTGGATCATCGACCACGTCAAGCTGATCGACACCTGGCCGCCCCAGGACGGTCTAGCCCACATTCTCGGCCGCAGCTCCGGCAACGGAGGCGGGCCGTACAATGTCCTCAAGGATCTGGCCAAGCTAGGGGCGCCGTTCCCCCTCGAGGGCGTGGCGCTGCTCGGGGACGACGCCGACGGTGCGGCCATCCGAGCGGACGCGCGGGCGCACGGCATCGACGACCGCCAGCTGCACACGACGCGGGCCGCGGCCACCAGCTTCACCGACGTGATGACCGAGAAGGGCACCGGCCGACGCACCTTCTTTCACGACCCGGGAGCCAGCGCGCTACTCGCGCCGGAACACTTTGATTTCGCCGCTAGCCGCGCCCGCCACTTCCACCTCGCCTACCTGCTCCTGCTCGATGCCCTCGACGCGCCCGGTGCCGACGGCCGGCCCCGCTCCGCCGAAGTGCTGCGCCGAGCGCGCGCCGCCGGCCTGTGCACCTCGGTCGACTGCGTGAGTGCGCGGCCCCAGCTCTTCAGTCGGCTCGTCGCTCCCGTCCTCCCGGAGGTGGATATCCTCTTCGCCAACGACTACGAGGCCGAGCAACTCACGGGGCTGCAGCTGGGGCGCGGCGCGAGCCTGGATCGGGATGCGGTGTTGGCTGCAGCCCGGCAACTGCTGGCGCTCGGCGTGCGCGAGTGGGCGCTGATCCACTTTCCCGAGGGCGTCGCCGCCTGCTCCGCCCAGGGTGAATGCCACTGGCAGCCCGCGGTGCGGATGCCTCCCGCGGAAATCGTGGGCACCGCGGGCGCCGGGGATGCCCTCGCGGCCGGGATCCTCCTCGGCCTCCACGAGGACTGGCCCCTCCCTCGCTGCCTTGAGCTCGGGGTCTGTGCCGCCGCGGCTTCGCTGCGTGACGGAACCTGCTCCCAGGCCATCGAAAGCGTCGAGGCCTGTCTCGCCCTCGGCCGCCAACACGGCTTCCGGACGCCCTGAGCGGAGGCGGGTACGGTCACTTTTCCCTTCCCCTTCCCGGGGAGGTATCGTTTTCTCCGGAATCTCTGCGCCCTTCGTGGCGCCCCTTTTCCTATCCATGAACACCACCATCTCCGCCATCACCGCCCGTGAGATCATCGACTCCCGTGGCAATCCGACCGTCGAGGTCGACGTGCGCCTCGTCGGCGGCGCCCTCGGCCGCGCCGCAGTCCCGTCCGGGGCTTCCACCGGCGAGCACGAGGCCATCGAGCTGCGCGACGGCGACAAGAAGCGTTACCTCGGCAAGGGGACGCAGAAGGCGGTCGGGAACGTGAAGGCGAAGATCGCCCCCGCTCTCATCGGCCACGACGCGTGCGACCAAGTCGGCGTTGACCACGCGATGCTCAAGTTGGACGGCACAGCCACCAAGGCGAAGCTCGGCGCCAACGCGATCCTCGGCGTCTCCCTCGCCACCGCCCACGCCGCAGCCAACGCCCTCGGCCAGCCCCTCTACAAGTACATCGGCGGACCGAACGCCAAGGTTTTGCCGGTGCCGATGATGAACATTATGAACGGCGGTGCCCACTCGGACGCGCCGATCGACTTCCAGGAGTTTATGATCATGCCGACCGGGGCGCGTTCGTTCTCAGAAGGCCTACGGATGGGCTGCGAGGTTTTCCACTCCCTCAAGAAGGTCCTAAAGGAAAAGGGCCTCGCCACCGCCGTCGGCGATGAGGGCGGGTTCGCCCCCAAGCTGGAGTCCACCGAGGCGGCGCTCGACGCCATCGCCTTGGCGGTGAAGGGCGCCGGCTACAAGCTCGGCCGTGACATCCACCTCGCCCTCGACGTCGCCGCCTCCGAGTTCTACGTGAAGGAGAAGAAGGCCTACGTCTTCAAGAAATCCTCCGGCGACGTGCTCTCGGGCGACGAAATGGTCGAGTTCTACCGTCGCCTCACCGCCAAGTACCCGATCATTTCGATCGAAGACGGCTGCGCCGAGGGCGACTGGGACACTTGGAAGAAGCTCACCGACGCCATCGGCGACCGGGTCCAGCTCGTCGGCGACGACCTCTTCGTCACCAACACCCAGTTCCTCAAGCGGGGCATCGATACCGGCACCGCCAACTCGATTCTGGTGAAGGTGAACCAGATCGGCTCCCTCACTGAGACGCTCGACGCCGTGGAGATGGCCAAAGAGGCCCGCTACACCGCCGTGATCAGCCATCGTTCGGGCGAGACCGAGGATGTGACCATCGCGGACATCGCCGTCGCGACCAACGCTGGCCAGATTAAGACCGGTTCGCTTTGCCGCACGGATCGCGTGGCCAAGTACAATCAGCTCCTCCGCATCGAGGAAGAGCTTGGGGCCAGCGCGATCTACGGCGGCAAGATGCTTAAGGGCCTCTGAGCCTAGGTGCGCAGCGCGGGTCCGGCGAGCTCCGCCGACCCGCGCCCGGCTCTCCTTACTTGGCAAACCCGGGCCCGCCTCGACAGCGCTGCCCGTCCTGGTTACCTTGAACGATGAAAACGATGAAGGCCCCGGTCGTCCTGTTCCTCCTCGCTACGGTGCCCGCTCTTCCCGGGGCTGAGGAGCCCGCCCCGAAGTCCGCAGCCAAAGAGGCACTGCGCGCCCGGATGGCGGAAGGCGCCCGCGTCGCGCCCCCGTCGGCTCCCAAGACGGCCCCCGCGCCGGCCAAACCCGCCCCGAAGCCAGCCGCGGGCACGCCCACCCCGCCCTCCATCACCCCGGCGCCCGCGGCCGCCCCAGCGCCTGCTGCGGAAGCCCCTGCGGTGCTGCCGCAGGTCGAGGTGCGCAAGGGCAAGTTCTCGGAACGCGACTACCGCCTCGCCCAGGAGCTCAACCAGCAGGAGCAGGCGATCGAGCGCGAGCGGCGCAATCTCAAGACCACCGAGACCGACCGGGCACTCAACGACAGCCAGGTCAGTCGGACGCTCTCCATCTTCGGCGGCAACTCGGCCGCCTTTCGCCAAAGGGTCGCCTCCGAGCGGGTTGAACTGCTTGAAGCGGAGAAGGACCTCATCGAGCAGATCGCCATCGCCCAGCAGCCCGAGGAGAAAAAGGCGCTGCAGCGCCAGCTCGACGAGCTCCGCGCGATGCGGCGCCAGCTAGACCAGAGCCTGCGGTGACCGCGGCGGGCCCCGCCCCGGCCGCTACTCCGCACGCAACAGGTAGCCACGCAGGTACTCGCTCTCGGGCATCGTCGCGAGGACAGGGTGATCGATGGGCTGGTGCGCCCAGTCGACGACCCGGAGGCGCCGCCGGGAATCCGCCGCCACTTCCGCCAGCACGTGCCGGAGCTCAGCATCCTGCATATGGTGGGAACAAGTGTAGGTCGCCAAGAGGCCTCCAGGGACGAGTCGCTTCACCGCGCGCAGATTGATCTCCTTGTAGCCGCGCAGCGCACCCTCAAGCGCGGAGCGTGATTTGGCGAAGGGCGGCGGATCGAGGATGATCACATCCCACAACGGCTCGATGCCGCGGGCAGGATCATTGAACCAATCAAAGACGTTGGCCGCCTGAAACTCCGCTTTCAGCCCGTTGCGTTCGGCATTGCGCCGCGCCGCCGCGACCGCGTCCTCCGCACTGTCGAGGCCTAGCACCTCCAGCGCACCGGCCCGCGCAGCCTGCAGCGCGAAGGCGCCTTGGTTGCAGAACGCGTCGAGCACCCGCGCCCCGGCGCAGTGCCGAGCCACCGCCGCGTGCTGGAACCGCTGGTCCAGATAGAAACCAGTCTTCTGTCCCGCCTGGAGGTCGAGCCAGTATTCCAACCCACCAATCCGCACCCACCGTGCCTCCCAGGGCCGACCAGAGCGGGTGCGCACCTCCAGCGGGAGGCCCTCCAGTCGGCGGATCGAGGCATCGTTCCGGAAAATCAACTCCGCCGGTCGCAGCAGTTCCATCAGCAGGTCCCCGATCAGCCCCGCGCGCCGCTCCATCGCGAGGGTTTGGAGCTGGACCACCACGGCATCGTCGAACTGGTCTACCACCACGCCAGGCAGGTCATCCGATTCGCTCCAGACGAGCCGGCGCGCCGCCTCCGGGGCCCGGCGCGCAACGGCTCGCGTCAGCGCTCCGCGGAGATAGTCCGCATCCAGCGTCACCCGGTCCCGACTCAGCCGGCGCCAGACGATCTGGGACCGGGAGTTATGGATGCCCGTACCAATGAACCGTCCGGTCCGGTCGCGGCACTCGACCACCTCGCCATCAAACTCGGCCGCGAGCGGCGCCTCCACCTCGTTGGTGAAGACCCACGGATGCCCCTGGAGGGCACGCGGACGGACGTTCGGACGGAGCTTGAGGAAGGGCACGGCGGACACGCGGAGGACGATGCGTGCTTCCCCCGGCGGCGCCACTCAAATGCGCTCCAAGCGCAGCTCCAGCGACTCAAACCCGAGCGGCCGGTCGTAACCTGCCTCCCGTTCGACCCGCTCCCGCGCCGCGACCATCGTGACGCGGCGCACGCGTTCGCAGCACAGCCGCAGGAGCGTACGCAGGATGAGCCGGGCGTGCGGTGCCCCGAGACAGAGATGAGGGCCGAAGCCGAAGGACAGGTGCGGGTTGGGCCGGCGGTCGAGCTTTACTCGCTCCGGCTCCGGGAAGGCCGCGGCATCAAAGTTCGCCGAGGCCCAGCAGAGGGAAACTCGCTCGCTAGGGGCCACCTTGACTCCGTGCACCTCCGCCCCGGCCGGGCACACCCTACCGATGTGAGTCAGCGGCATAAAGACCCGGAAGAACTCCTCCGCCGCGTGCACGATGCGGCGCGGGTCCGCGCGGAGAAACTCGAGGTCTTCCGGCCGCGCGGCCAAGTGCGCGAGCGCACAGCAGAGGGTGTGGATGATGGTGTCGCGTCCGCCAGCGAAGGCCAGGTTGGCGAACCCCATCTGCTCGGCCCGCGTTAACGGCCGCCCCTGAAAGGAACCGGTGGCGAGGGCGCTGAAGAAGTCCGACCCGGGCCGGAGCGCGGCCTCGTCGAACTTCCGCGCCAAGTAGTCCTCCAGCACCGTACCCTGTTTGAATTCGCCCCCGGTCACCTTGAACACGTGGATTCCCCAGCCGATCCAGATCTCGGCCTCCGCTTCAGGCACGTTGAGCAGATGGGTCAGCGCCCGGGATTGTACCGGCAGCGCGAAGCTGTGCACGACCTCCGTCGGCTCACCCGCGAGCAGCCGCTCCAGCTCCCGCGCCATCAGGGCCTCCACCTTGGCGATTACCGCCGGGTCTTTCGCGCGCTCAAAGAACGGTTCCACGAGGGCCCGGTACTCGCCGTGCTCGGGGGGGTTGGTCTCGATCGGCAACTGCCGCATCGAGCGCACCGCCTCTTCTGAGGGGATCGGGACCCGGAACGGGGCGTCCGAGGAAAACTGTGCCCAGTCGCGGGCCGCCGCGCGGACGTCCGCGTGGCGCAAAATCATCGTGATCTCCTCGCCGTGGAACGGGCAGCGGAGGACCCCGCGGGACTCGCGGGCGTCGCGGAACGGGTCGGCGGGGGCGGACATCGGCGGAACCCAGCTAGCAGGAGCCCCCCGCGCGGACGGGTCAAACCGCGAACGCGCCCATTTTCCGCTTCCCTGTACCCGCGCCCGGCCGTTTGCTCCCCAGTTCCCGTCCCTTGACTCCCGCCGCCGAAATCGCCCGCCGCCGCACCTTCGCGATCATTTCCCACCCGGATGCGGGCAAGACCACGCTGACCGAGAAGTTTCTGCTCTACGGCAACGCCATCCACCTCGCGGGAACGGTCACCGCGCGCAAGAACCAGCGCGCCACCACCTCGGACTGGATGGAGCTGGAGAAACAGCGTGGGATCTCGATCAGCTCGACGGTACTGCAGTTCGATTTCGGCGGGTTCGCGGTCAACCTCCTCGACACCCCGGGCCACAAGGACTTCTCGGAAGACACCTACCGTGTGCTGACCGCGGTCGACGCGGCGCTGATGGTGATCGACGCGGCCAAGGGTGTGGAAGCGCAGACGCGGAAACTGTTCGAGGTCTGTCGCCGGCGCGGGGTTCCGATCTTTACCTTTATGAACAAGTGCGACCGGCCCACGCGCAACGCGCTGGAGCTGCTCGACGAGCTCGAGACCGTGCTCGGGCTGCAGTGCTCGCCGGTCATTTGGCCCCTGGGTAACGGCCCGGGCTTCCGCGGGGTCTTCGACCGCCGTACCCGCGAGGTGCACCTGTTCGAGCGCGTCCCGGGCGGAAAGTTCCGCGCCCCGGTCAACGTGGCCTCCCTGGAGGACCCGCTGGTACGTGAGCGGCTCGACGATCACACCTACGGCGAGGTCACGGAACAGCTGGCGATGCTCGACGGCGCGGGCAACCCCCTCGACCTTGCTGCGATCCGCGCCGGACGGCAGACGCCCGTCTATTTCGGCAGCGCGGTAAACAACTTTGGCATCGAGCTCCTCCTCAATGGGTTCCTTCAGGACTCCGTGCCCCCGGCCCCGCGCTCCAGCGCTCGCCCCGCTGCCGGCGCTCCCGCCGGCGAGCGGACCGTGGTGCCCGTCGAGGCTCCCCGCTTCTCCGGCTTTGTCTTCAAGATCCAGGCTAATATGGATCCGAAGCACCGTGACCGCATCGCGTTCCTGCGGGTCTGCTCCGGCAAGTTCGAGCGAGATATGCTGGTCACCCACCAGCGCACCGGCCGCACGGTCCGCCTGTCCTCCTCGCACAAGCTGTTCGGGCAGGAACGCGAGACCGTCGACGAGGCGTGGCCGGGCGACGTCATCGGCCTCGTCGGCCACAGCGACTTCGGGATCGGCGATACGCTGACGGAGGACAAAGGCATTCTCTTCGACGAGATCCCCCGTTTCCCGCCCGAGGTCTTCACCTACATCTCGAATCCCAACGCGGGGGATGCGAAGAAATACCGCGCCGGCCTCGAGCAGCTGCTGCAGGAGGGCGTCGTGCAGGCCTTCAATGCCCGCAACGCGCCGCCCGGCTCCACGCTCCTCGCCGCCGTCGGCCCGCTCCAGTTCGAGGTTGTCCAATGGCGCCTGCAGAGCGAGTACGGGGCCGAATCTCGCCTCGCGCCGACGCCCTGGACGCTTCTCCGCTGGATCGAGCCGCATCCCAGCCTGGCCCAGCCGGGCCTGCTGGTCACGGCCAGCGGCGTGAGCTTCGGGACCGACAAGCTGGATCAGCCGATCGTGCTCTTCCCCTCGGAATGGACGCTCCGTTACTTTCAGGAGAAGAATCCGGACCTGCGGCTCCACGAGCTACCGCTGGAGCAGACCCGGCCGACCAAAAGCTAAGGCAGCGCCGGGCGTTCAGCCGAGCAGCGTCTGGCGCACGAGCCCATAAGCCTCGGCTGGAGAGGCTACGTTGCGCCAGCACACCGCAGCCACCGCGGGGTCGATGCGTCGCTGATGCCGGATGAGCACCGTCTCAACGCCGCCGGCGTGACCGCCGAGGACATCCACATCCGCGTCGCCCACCAGCAGCACCTCGGCGGGCGCGCAGCCGAGCCGGGCGACCAACGCCAGTAACCCTGCCGGATCTGGCTTGTGCGAGGGAAGATCATCCCCACAGACCACCTCTGCGACGATCCCTTCCAATCCGTGCGCGGCGAGCAGGGTCCGCGTGGAGGCCCGGTCCCGACCGGTCCAGATTCCCGCCGGAACGCGCCGGGCGCGGAGGTCGCGAAGGGTATCCGTGGCCCCGGCATAAGGCTGGATCAGGTGGTGGTTCCGGCGATGAAAGGCCACCAGCCGCTGCAGCGCCTCGGGTACGTGGACTGGATCCGGGAGCAGGTCCGCAAGAAAGC
>JBILWD010000116.1:0-10369 GCA_044370095.1 Opitutaceae bacterium
ACGGCGCGCGGCGTGACGTTCGTGCGTCCCCCCAAGGTCGAACCCTACGGGCAGGTGGCCGTGTTCCTTGATCTGTACGGCAACCCGTGGGACCTGCTCCAGCCTACCCTCTCCGCTCCAGGTGCCGCGGCGCCCGCGAACCCAGGTCGTTGAGCCGGGCCGCTGGGCCGGGCTCAGCCGGCAGTCGAGCTGGACGGTCCACGCCGCGTTTGCACCTCCGGACGCAGGGGATTCCTTTTACCGATCGGCGGCCCGTAAACCTTTACTGCGGCCCTGCGTCCTTGCGCGCAACGGCCACCACGGTCGCCCCCACGCCATCATCCAATGAAAACATTCCTCCGCTCCCTCCTGCTCCTCGTTCCCCTCGTCCTCGCCCCCCTCCCTGCCGCTGAACCCGACGCCCGTCCCTCCGGCCCCGGCCCCGAAATGCGCCGCGGCCCCGGACCCGGTCCCCGCGGACTCCCGGGCCGCCCCGGCGCCGCCGGCGAGCGCGAACGCGTCTCCTTCCTCGGGGCCGCCGTCGCCCCCGCGCCCGCCGTGCTCGGCGCCCAACTCGGGCTGCCGCGCGAAGCCGGCCTCGTCGTCTTCCAGGTTGACCCGCGCGGCCCCGCCCACGGGGTGCTCCGCGAGCACGACGTCCTCACCCACCTCGAGGATCAGCTCCTCGTGAACCCCCAGCAGTTCGCCGCCCTGGTCCGCCAACGCGCCGAGGGCACCGAAGTCACGCTCAGCGTCCTCCGCGCCGGCAAGAAGGAGACGCTCAAGGTCAAGCTGGGCGCACGCGAGGAGCCCCGCCACCGGCCCTACGGCGGGATGATGCAGCACCGTTTCGGCCCGCCTGAAGGCGGACCCTCCCCCGAGGCGGGTCCCGGCCCCGGTCCGGGCCTGCGCCGCGGCCCCGGCGCCCGCCCCTTCCCGCCGCGCGAGGGCGGTCCCACGCCAGCCCCCGCCCCCGGCTCCGGCCCGGGCTGATCCCCGGCGACCAACGCGGAACGGGATTGAACCGCTCCCGCCTTCCGGCTCACGTCACCCCTCCCGCCCCCGGGCGGGTTTTTTCTTTCCGTTTCCCTATGCCCCTCCTCCACGCCCCCCTTCCCCGCCGCGCCTTCCTCGCCCGCGCCGCCGCCGCCGGCCTCGCCGCCGCCCTGAACCGTCGCTCCCTTGCCGCCGCCGCCACGCCGGCCGATCCCCACACCTGGGCCCTGCTCTCGGACACCCACATCGCCGCCGACCGGACGCGCGTCGCCCGCAACATCAACCTCGCCGATCACCTCGGCGCGGTCGTGCGCGAGGTGCTCTCGCGGCCGCGCCGCCCCGCCGGGCTCCTCATCAACGGGGACCTCGCCCTCAACACCGGTGAGGACGGCGACTATGCGACCCTCGCGGAACTGCTCCTGCCCGTGCGCGGCGCCGGTATCCCGATCACCCTCGCCCTCGGCAACCACGACCACCGCGCGCGCTGCTGGAGCGGCCTCCCGGCGGAACGGCGCCCCGATGCCGCCGCCGGCGAACGTCAGGCGGCGGTCGTTCGCGGCGAACGGGCCAACTGGTTCGTATTGGATTCCCTCGATCGGACGAATTCGACGCCGGGCGTGCTCGGCGCCGAGCAGTTGGCATGGCTCGGCCGGGCCCTCGACGCCCACGCCGACCGGCCCGCGCTGGTGATGGTGCACCACAACCCGAACACCGGCGGCAACCGCAACGGCCTCACCGACACCGACGCCCTGCTGGCCGTGCTGCGGCCGCGCCGCCACGTGAAGGCCCATTTCTACGGCCACTCCCACCGCTGGCAGATCGACCGTGACGAGAGCGGCCTCCATCTGGTGAACATCCCCGCCGTCGCCTACCCCTTCGATGCCCAGCAGCCCAGCGGCTGGGTGGAGGCCGTCCTCCAGCCGGGCGCCATCCGGCTCGAGCTGCGCGCCCTCGCCCCCGCCCATCCGGGCCATGGGAAGGTGACCGAGCTCACTTACCGCACCTGAGTCAGACTTAGAAATTCAGCCGGCGGGCCCGCGCGACGACGGGCCAGCTCTCCGCGACGCGGCCCCCGCGCGCCACCAGCACGCGGTCGTGCAGGGCCACCGTGGGACAAATGTGCCACGGGATGCCGTGCAACACCGCGCCCACCGGAAAGTCCCCTGCCCGCGCCGTCTCCACCACGAGGTGTTCCTCACTGTGCGTGACTGCCCGCGCGTCCGGCAGCTCCGGAAAGATCACCCGCGGATGCGGCATCTCGCTCGCCACGGCCTTGTGCCCGAGATCGAGGCAGAGCCGCCCCACCCCGGGCCGGCTGATCACGCGCGTCAACAACACCGCCGCCGGCAGGAAATCGAGGTCCGGCAGCCCCGCCCCGTAGCCGGCGTCCCAGAGCACGCAGGTCCCAGGGCTCAATTCGACGTCGGGCCGGCGCGCGTGGACCGGAAAGGTGGGCGTCCCGCCCCAGACCACCCGCGGCACGGCCCAACCCCGGGCGAGCAGCTCGGCCCGCAGGACCTCGACCCGCGCGACGGCCGGTGCCGCCGCGGCCACGCGTTCCTCCAGGGAACGCTGCCGGTGGTGGCCGTCGTAGGCGTGCAGGCCGCCCGGCCGTAATCCCGGCGCGGCCGCGATCGCCGCATAGAGTTCCACCGCGGCCGGACCGGGAGCGATGCCCGTGCGCGCCATCCCGACGTCGAGATCCACCAGGACCTCGAGCGGGACGCGCGCCCCAGCCACCGCGGCCGCGAGACCAGCAAGCGCGGAGGGATCATCGACCACGGTCGAGAAGCGGACGGCGGGGAAGGCGCGCGCGAGTTCCACCAGCCGGGCGGCGTTGGGGCCGACGGGTTGGGCCGCGAGGGTGACCTCCACGGCCCCGGCCCCGGCGGCCATCTCGGCCTCCGCGATGGTGGCGCACTTGCAGCGCGTGATCCCCAGGCGCACCTGCAGGGCGACGAGGGCCGGCAGCTTGTGCGTCTTCACGTGCGGGCGGAGGCGGGCCGGATCGCCCGCGCGCGCGATCATCCGCCGGAGGTTTTCCTCGATCCGCTCGGGGAAAAGCACCAGCGCGGGCGTCGCGAGCGCGGGTTCATCTGCCAGCCACATCCAGTCAGCGGCGGCGCTCATCGCAGCTCAAAGATGGCCTCGACCTCGACCGCGATATCCCCGGGGAGGGGCCCCATCCCGACGGCGCTTCGCGCGCCGATGCCGTGCTCGGAGCCAAAGACCTCGGCGAAGAGCTCGCTACAGCCATTGATGACCTGCGGGTGCTCGAGGAACGCGGGGCCGGAGTTCACCATCCCGAGCACCTTCACCAGCCGCGCCACCCGGTCGAGCGAGCCCAACTCTGCGCGCAGGGTCGCCAAGATCGCCAAAGCGCACTGCCGCGCCGCGGCGCGTCCCTGAGTCAGATCGAGGTCGACGCCCACCCGGCCGCGGACCAGCGAGCCGTCCGGACGGACCGGACCGTGACCGGAGACATAGGCGAGGCCCTGGGCGATCACGAGCGGACGGTAGACGGCCACCGGTCGCGGGGCGGGGGGGAGGACGAGCGCGAGGCGGGCGAGGTTGGCTTCCGGGGTCATCGGGTAAGAGGCGCCCCACGAACCATCAGGCCCACGGGACCAACGCACGTTGTGGGCTCCGGCCCCGCGCGGGCAAGCCACGGATCGTCCGGCTTTGCCGTTGCCTCTCCCCCGCGACCTTCGTGCATTCAGCACGTGCGTCCCTTTTCGCCGCCCCCCGCCCTGCGCCGGCTCGCCGCCCTATTGGCGACCGCCGCCAGCCTCGCCGCCGCTCCGGAAACCGCCTCCTTCGACGTGGGTGGCCAGACTCTCACCGTGCCAGCCGGGTTCACCGTGGAACGCGTGGCTGGGCCCCCGTTGGTGAACCGACCCATCTCCCTCGCTTTCGATCCTGCGGGCGCGCTCTACGCGACAGATTCCTCGGGCCTCAGCGAGCGCGCGCAGAAGCAACTGGAGGAGAAGCCGCACCGGATCGTACGCCTCGTGGACGCCGACGGCGACGGGCGCTTCGAGGGCAGCACGGTGTACGCGGACCGCGTGATGTTTCCGCAGGGCGCCTTGTTTCACGAGGGCTCGCTTTACGTGGCCGCCCCGCCGCACATCTGGAAGTTCACCGATGCGGACGGCGACGGCGTGGCCGAGCGACGTGAGGTCTGGTGGGATGGCGGCACGCTCACCGGCTGCGCCAACGACGTGCACGGACCCTACCTTGGGCCAGATGGCTGGTTTTACTGGACCAAGGGCGCCTTCGCGGAACAGCGCCACACGTTGGGGGACGGCCGGCCCTTTGTCACCCGCGCCGCGCACATCTACCGCGCCCGCCCGGATGGCCGCGGCTTCGAGCCCGTGATGACCGGCGGGATGGACAACCCGGTCGGCGTGACCTTTGGCCCGGCCGGCGAACGTTTCCTATCCGGCACCTTCTTCCAGCTGCCCGCGGCGGGAAAGCGCGACGGCCTGATCCACGCCTTGCTCGGCGGGGTCTACGGCAAGGAGAACGCCGCCTCCGTCGGCCATCCCCGCACCGGCGAGCTGATGCCGATTATGACCCACATGGGCGCCGCCGCCCCCTGTGGCTCGGTCACCCTGCGAAGCAACACCCTCGGCGCGGGATTCGAGGGCAACCTGCTCGTCTGCTACTTCAATACCCGCAAGGTCGTCCGCCACGAGCTGATCCCCGACGGCGCGACCTTCCGCACCCGGGACACGGACTTACTCACCTCGGACCAGCCCGACTTCCGCCCGACCGACGTGCTGGAGGATGCGGACGGCAGCGTGCTCGTCGTCGATACCGGCGGTTGGTACAAGATCTGTTGCCCAACCTCGCAACTCGCCAAGCCGGACGTGCTCGGCGGGATTTACCGCATCCGCCGGACCGGTGCCAAGCTGGTCGTCGATCCCCGCGGGCAACAACTCCCTTGGGCACAACTCGATGCCCCCACGCTCGCCCGCCTGCTGGCCGACGCGCGGCCCGAGGTCGTGGAGCGGGCGCAGGCGCGGCTGGGTCACCTCGGGGAGCCCGCCGTGCCCACCCTCGGCGCGGCTGCCACCGAGGAACGCGAGGCGCACGTCCGGATCAATGCCCTGTGGACGCTGGCCCGGATCGAGGGCGCGGCGGCGCGGGCCGCGACGCGGGCGGCCCTGCGCGACCCCGATGCCGGCGTCCTGCGCGTGGCCCTGCACGGCGTGAGCCTCTGGCGCGACGCCGCGGCGCTCGAGGCGATTCTGCCCCTCCTGCAACACGCCGACGCGGCGGTCGTGCGGGCGGCCGCCGAGGCCCTCGGGCGGAGCGGTCGCGCGCAGGCGGTGGCCCCGCTGCTGGTGGCGGCCGGACGACTCTCCTCTGGTCCGGTGGCCACCGCGGGTTCACCCGCGGAGTCCGCGGCCCGGGCGCTCGACCATACCTTCATCCACGCGCTGATCGAACTCGGCCAGCCCGGGCCCTTGCTCGCGTTCCTGAAGACCCCGGCGCCGCCGGCGGCGTTGCGCGCGGCGCTCGTGGCCGCCGACCAGCTCGCCGGCAGCCCGCTGCAACCCGGGGACGTGCTGCCGTGGTTGCGCTCCGGGAGCGCGCCGCTGCCGCAGACGGCCGGCTGGATCATCGCGCAGCGCCCGGCGTGGGGGGACGCGCTGGCAGTGTTCTTCCGTGAACGCCTCCAGGCTCCCCCTGCCGACACAGCGGAACGCGCGGCGCTGCAGGCCCAGCTCACCTCGCTCGCCTCCTCTCCCGCCGTGCAGCAGGCGCTCGCGGGAGCCCTAACCGAAGCACCCGCCGCCGGACGAGGCCTCGCGGCGGACATCCTCGCGCGGGCCTCACTCCGGGAGGCGCCGGCGGTCTGGCTTGAGGCGCTCGCCCGGCGAATCCCAGCGGCGACGGAAGCGGAGTTGCCCGCGCTGGTGCAGGCGGCGCGCGCGCAGCGCCTACCCAAGGGAGGACACGTGGGCTTGGTCAGCGCGCTTAGCCGCGTCGGCGCGGACCCGAAAGTTCCGGCGGCGCTGCGCCTCGAGGCTCTAGCCGCCGCGGCCACGCACGCGGGCACGCCCGAGCCGGACGTCCTCGACTTTCTGCTGGCCCACCTCGCGGCAAACCATCCGCTCGCGATGCGGCAGGCCGCCGCCGAGACGCTCGCCCGCGCCCGCCTCACCCCGGCGCAACAGCTGCGGCTCGCCGACGCCCTCGCCTCCGCGGGCGCGATGGAGATCCCCCGCCTCCTCCCCGCCTTCGAGCGCGCTCCGGGGAACGAACTCGGGCGCCGACTCCTCGCTGGCCTCGCCGCCTCCCCCGCCCGGGAGAGCCTGCGCCCCGGTCAGCTGCGACCGGTACTGAGCAAGTACCCATCCGAGATCCGCCGGGAGGCCGAGAGGTTGCTCTCGAGCCTAGAATCCGACACCGGGCGCCAGAACGCCCGGGTCGACGCGGTCGCCGCAGGCCTCGCCCAAGGCGACATCCGCCGTGGCCAGGCGGTATTCAACAGCCCGCGCACCGCCTGCGTCCTCTGCCACAAGATCGGCTACGGCGGCGGCCTACTGGGCCCGGACCTCACCGCGATCGGCAAGATCCGCAGCGAACGCGAGCTGCTCGAGGCGGTGATGTACCCCAGCGCGGCCATCGTGCGCGGCTACGAGACTGTCGTCGCCACCACGCGCTCCGGCGAAAGCCACTCGGGCATCCTGAAACTCGAGACCGCGGACGAACTGGTCCTCGCCACCGGGCCGGAAAGCGAGCTCCGGCTCGCCCGCGCCCAAGTCACCGACCTGCAGCCGGGAGCCGTCTCGGCGATGCCTCCGGGGATGGACGTCGTCCTAACCGCGCAGGAGCTCGCCGACTTGGTAGCCTTCCTCAAGAGCCGGCTCTAGGCCGTCCGAGCTCCTGGCGCAGCGCCGCTTCGAGCCCGGGTTGCCCGAAACGAAACCCCGTGGCGGCGAGCGCGCGCGGAATCGCGCGGGTGCTGGCAAGGAGGGTCTCCTCCGCCATCCGGCCGAAGGCCAAGCGCAACGCAAAGGCGGGGACGGGAAACACCACCGGTCGCCGCAGCACAAAGCCAAGGATTCGTGTGAAATCCGCGTTGGTGACCGGCCCAGGGGCACAGGCATTGAGCGGCCCACGGCAGTCCGGCGTGCCCAAGACGTGAACGAACGCCGCCGCGGCATCCTCCCGGGAGATCCAGCTCATCCACTGCCGCCCGGAAGCGAGGCGGCCGCCGAGCCCAAGGCGGAAAATGGGCAGGAGCCGGGCCAAGGCTCCGCCCTCGGGGCTGAGGACCACGCCCAGACGCAAGGCCGCCCAGCGGACTCCCGCGGCGGTCACCTCCGCTCCGACCTGCTCCCACTCCACGGTCAGCTCCGCGAGGAAGCCTTCGCCGCGGACGGCATCCTCGCCGAGCATCAGGTTGCCGCGGTCCCCGTAGAACCCGACCGCCGAGGCGCACGCAAACACCTCGGGCGGCCGCGCCATTTTGGAAATCGCGCGCGCCAGGGCACGGGTCGGCTCGATCCGGCTCGAGCGCAGCAAACGGCGCCGCGACTGCGTCCAGCGCCCCGCGGCAATGTTCTCGCCGGCCAGATTAATCACCGCGGTCACGCCCGTGAGGGCCGCGGCGGGAACCTCACCACCCGCGGGATCCCAGGTGAATTCTCCCGGCGCGATGGCGGGTCGGCGGACCAGCCGGCGCACTTCCCATCCCTCCGTTTGGAGCCGAGAGGCGAGGGCCCGACCAAGGAGACCGGAGGCTCCGGCGAGCAGGACACAGCGTGCGTGGTTCATTAATGGGAAGAGGGCCGTTGGGCGCGGCGGGCGGGCGCCGCCGCCTCGCCCAAAATTAGCTGCGCCTGATCCAGTCCGGGAGGCTCGCCTCCGCCCCGGCGGATGGCATTCGCCCGCTGGCGTACTGCCGCCCGCTGCGCGGGCGAGAGGCGGGCGAGATTCTTCACCTGCAGTGCCATCCGCTGGTTCCGCTTCAGCAGCGACTCGTGGCGCTGCAGGAAATCCCAGTAGAGCGTGGTGAAGGGGCAGGCAGACACCCCCGTCGACTCGTCGGGCCGGAAGCGGCAGCCAGCGCAGGCATTGCTCATCCGCTGGATGTACTTGCCGGTGGCCACGTAGGGTTTCGAGGCCATCAGGCCGCCGTCGGCGTACTGCGACATCCCGATCGTGTTCGGCGCCTCCACCCACTCGACCGCGTCGACGTAGACCGCGAGGTACCACTCGTGAACCGACCGCGGGCGGACTCCTAACAGCAGCGCATAAAGGCCGGTGACCATCAGGCGCTGGATGTGATGCGCGTAGCCCAGTCGCAACGTCTGGCCAAGCGCGTCGCGCAGGCAGGCCATCTCCGTCTCCCCCGTCCAGTAAAACTTGGGCAACGACTCTTCGGCGCCGAGCTCGTTGCGCTCGAGGTAGCCCGGCATCTCGCGCCAATAGATTCCGCGCACGTACTCGCGCCAGCCGAGGATCTGGCGGATAAATCCCTCCGCCGAGGGCAGGTCCACCCGGCCGTCGCGGTGCGCCGCCTCCGCGGCCGCGATCACCTCGCGCGGGTTCAGCAGCTTCAGGTTCATCGCCGCGGCGAGGCGCGAGTGATACAGCCAGGGTTCCCCCAGCCAGATCGCGTCCTGGTAACGCCCGAACTGCGGGAGCCGGTGCGCGATGAAGTCATCTAGCGCCAGCCGGGCATCGACGGGCGTGACCGGCCAGTCGAAAGCCGCGAGGTCGCCCGGATGCTCGGGAAAGCGCTCGGCCACGAGGCGCAGCACCTCCCGCGTGACAGCGTCGGGAGCAAAGTGACGGGGCGCCGGGAGGTCGGCCGGCGGGCCCTCACGCCCAAAACTGCCGCGGTTGTCGTGGTCGAAGTTCCACTGGCCGCCCAGCGGCTCCCCCGCGTCGTCGAGCAAAATGCGGTGGCGGCGGCGCAGTTCCCGGTAAAAAAACTCGAGCCGCAACTGCTTCCGGCCCGCCGCGTGGGCCGTGAACTCGGCCGTCGAGCAGAGAAAATGCCTGTCCTCGCGCACCTCCAGCGGCACGCCCAATCCGGCGGCCGCAGAAGACAGCGCCTGCGCCACCCGGTGGTCGCCCGCCGCGGTCATCACCAGCCGCCGGGGTCGAAGTCGCTCAACCGCGCGGCGCAATTCCCCCGCGAGCGTCTGCGAATTTCCGGGGTCGTCGAGCGCAACATACTCGACGCGCCATCCCTCGGCCCGGCGGGCGTCGCGGAAGTGGCGCATCGCCGCGAGAAACAGAGCCGTGCGCGGGCGCGAGCTCCAGACGTGGCGCGACTCCTCTTGCACCTCGGCCATCCAGAGGACGTCGCGCGCCCGATCCGCCTCGGCTAGGGCGGACGCATCGGCGTTTAGCTGGTCGCCCAGCACGAGCAGCAGCCGCTCCACCGGGGCCGTGGGACCGCGCTCCTTCTGCGCGCTCATTCGCGCACCACGACCTCGCCGCCGCGCAGGGCCCGAAATGCGTCCAAGGCCGCCTGTCGCGCCTGGGCGTGGTCGACGATCGGACGGGGATAGTTGCCCTTCGCGCCCAGGGTCACGCCCGCCCGGGCCAACACTTCCGGCGGCGCCTCCCACGGTGCGTGGATGCAGGCGGCGGGCACGCGCCCCAGCTCGGGAACCCAACGGCGGACATACGCGCCCTCAGGATCGAACTTCTGACCCTGCAACACGGGCGCGAACACGCGGAAGTACGGCGCGGCGTCCGCCCCGCAGCCGGCGGTCCACTGCCAGCCGAGCGTGTTGCTCGCGAGGTCGGCGTCGACCAACGTATCCCAGAACCACGCGGCCCCCGCGGTCCAGTTGAGGCGCAGGTGCTTCACGAGGAAGGAGGCGGCGATCATCCTTACGCGGTTGTGCATCCAACCGGTGTGCCAGAGCTGACGCATCCCCGCGTCGACGATGGGGTAGCCGGTGCGGCCCCGGCGCCACGCCTCGAGCCGCACGTCACCCGGATCCTCCGCCCACGGGAAGCGCTCGAAGTCCTCGCGCAACGGCTTCTCGGGCGTGTGCGGGAAGTGGAAGAGGAGATGGTGCGCGAACTCGCGCCAGCCGACCTCGCTGAGGAAAACGCGGGCGCCGTTGCCCGGCGGGAACAGGCCCGCGGATCGGCCCACGTCCTCGACCGCCCGCCAGATCTGCCGGGGCGAAAGTTCACCGGTGTGGAGCCAAGGCGACAGCATCGAGGTGCCGTCCTCGTAAGGTAGGTTGCGCCGGTCCGCGTAGGCGGACATCGCGCCATCGATGAACTGGCGCAGGCGACGCGAAGCGCCCACCTCCCCCGGAGTCCACGTCTCCGCGAGGCCAGCGTCCCAGCGGATGCGGGGCAGCAGCCCGAGTTCCCCGAGCCCGGGCGCCACCGGCCACGCCGC
>JBILWD010000364.1:0-3368 GCA_044370095.1 Opitutaceae bacterium
CCTCGGTGATCCCACCCGTGGAGTGGTCTGCGAGATCGCGCAGAATGTTGCCGCGGAGGAAATTGCTCTCGGCCTTCAGGTGCTCGTTCTTGTGCAGCGGGGCGGTGGCAGGGGCGGAGGGAGTGCTCATAGGCGGATTCAGGAAAGAGAGGAGGTTAGGGGCGGGGGAGGGTGCCGGAAAGCGCGGCGAGCGCGAGCGGGTGCGTGCCGATCAGGCCGGTGCAATGGGTCCGGGCCGGGGCAGCGGCGCAGATTTCCGCGATATCCCCGCCCGGTCCGGCGTGACGCCCCGGCGAGAGGAACAGCAGGGCCACGACGACGTCCCGGCCGGCGTGTGCCGGCTGGGCGAGGATGTCCGCCAGCAGCGGGGGATGGTCGCCCTCCATCGAGGCTGCGACCGGCGGCGGAAAATCCGAGCCTAATTCGGTCGCTACCGCCGCGGCGAGGCGGTCCCGCAGGGCTGCGGATGCCGGGGAAGGTCCGCCGTGGTCGACGAGCACCACTGGAGGCGAGACGAGGCCCGCGGCCTGCGCGGTCTCACGCACCCGGGCGGCCAAGATCCGGGGAATCACCCCCGCATCGGCCAAGCCTGAGCCGAAGGTGAACGTGAAGGGTCCCAGTTCCGCCTGCAGCTGTTCCAGATCGCGGCGCAACGCGGAACCGATCGCCCCCTGCGGGCTGATAAAGAAGGGGACCAGATGGAATGCGTGCTGGCCACGGGCGAATTGCTCCCGGATGAAGGGAGCGAGCGTGTGGGCCGGACGGCCGTCGAGCCGCTCCGCGGAAATGCGGTCGCTGTGCTTCCAAGAGACCGGCGCCACCGGACGACCGGCGGCTCCTTCCAGCGCGGCGGCCACGCGGCGCAGGTTCAGGGTCGCGGCAGGCTCCAACGAGCCGTTATCCACCAAGAGCATCACGGGAGCGCGAGTTCCGCGGCGGCGCGTGGCGAGAGCAATTCCGCGAGGCCGACAACCTCACCGACGATGACGATCGCCGGTGCGGTAAATCCGCCCTCTTCCGCCTCGCGCGCGATCCGGCCCAGCGAGGACGTCCAGACTCGCTGGCCGGGCGTGGTGGCCGCCTGCACCACCGCGGCCGGGGTCTCCGCCGCCAAGCCGCCGGCCAGCAGCCGGCGCGTGATGGGCTCGAGATTCTTCATTCCCATATAGACGCAGAGTGTAGCGCCCATCCGCGCGTAGTCCTCCCACGGAACCGCGGACTCCGCCTTCCCGGGTTCCTCGTGGCCCGTGAGGAACACCACGCCCGAAGCGAGGCGCCGGTGCGTCAGCGGGATGCCCGCCTCCGCCGCGGCGCCCAGTGCGGAGGTGACCCCGGGCACGACCGAGCACGGGATGCCGGCGGCAGCCAAGGCCTCGAGTTCCTCGCCACCCCGGCCAAAGATAAACGGATCTCCGCCCTTGAGTCGGACCACGTTGAGGCCCTCGCGGGCCAGCTCGACCAAGGTCTCCTCGATCCGGTGCTGGGGGCAGCAAAATCCGCCGCCCTTCTTGCCGACAAAGACCCGGCGGGTAGCGGCGGGAATGAGGGCGAGGATCGACTCCGCCACGAGGTGATCGTGCACGACCACATCGGCCTCGCGCAGGAGGCGCAACGCCTTGAGCGTCAGCAGGTCAGGATCGCCTGGACCCGCGCCGACCAAATGGACACGACCGGCGGAGGGGTGGCCCGAGGGAAAAGAGGGAGCGGCGGAGGGCACGGGGTGCGGAAGACGCATTGGAGTGGAGCGAAAGCGAGGATCGAAGGAAGTCTAAACGATGAAATCATATAAAATGACTAAACTACTAATATTTCGCTTTACGCGGCTCGCGGCGCCGGACTTTGCTGGTCCTTCACGCGATGAATCCGTCCGAATTGCAACGCTGGAACCAGGAACTCCGTTCGCAGTCCCCGAGCGCCATCGTGCGCTGGGCACTTGCCCGGGCGGAGGGGCGCGCGGTCGTCTCGACCAACTTCCGGCCCTACGAGGCGGCGTTACTGCATCTGGTGGTCCGCGAACAGCCGGATCTTCCCGTGCTGTGGGTGGATCACGGTTACAATCGGCCTGCGACCTACCGCCACGCGGAGGACCTGCGCCTCCGCCTGAACCTGAACCTCAAGCCTTACCTGCCGCGGATGACGCCGGCGCACCGTGACGCGGTCCACGGGGCGGTGCCGACGCCGGAGGACGAGCCGGGCCTGAAGCGCTTTAGCGCCGTGATGAAGCTGGAGCCCTTCCAGCGCGGGATGCGGGAGTTGGCCCCGACGGTCTGGCTCACCGCGCTGCGCAAGGTGCAGAACCCGGGCCGCGCGGAACTGGACATCGTCTCGCCGGACGGGAATTTCGGGACCCTGAAGGTCAGCCCCTTCTTTCACGCGACTGACGCTGAGATGGACGCGTATCTCGCGAAGCACGGGCTGCCGAATGAATGGGATTACTTCGACCCGGCGAAGGCGGACGAGAAACGGGAGTGCGGCCTGCACGCGGCGTGGGGGCGCAACGCGGTTTCCACCTGAAGCTGAGGGTTCCGAAGATGACGAGCTACCACCTAGACCATCTGCAGCACCTCGAGACGGAGGCGATCCACATCCTGCGCGAAGTCGCCGGGGAGTTCGAGCGGCCGGCCCTGCTGTTTTCGGGGGGCAAGGACTCGATCTGCCTGCTGCGCCTAGCGGAGAAGGCCTTCCGCCCGGCGGAACTGCCGCTGCCCTTCCTGAACGTCGATACCGGGCACCATTTCCCGGAGCTCAACGAGTTCCGCGACCGGCGCGCCGCGGAGCTGGGTGCCCGCCTGATCGTGCGTACGGTGGAGGAGGCCCTGGCACGGGGAATCGCGCAGGCGGCGCCGGGGGAGATCAGTCGCAACCGGCTACAGATCCCGACGTTGCTCGCCGCCATTGAGGAGTTTCGGTTCGACTGCTGCATCGGCGGCGCCCGCCGCGACGAGGAGAAGGCCCGGGCTAAGGAACGCTTCTTCAGCTTCCGCGACGCCTTTGGCCAATGGGATCCGAAGAACCAGCGGCCGGAAATCTGGAACCTCTACAATGCCCGCCTGAACCCGGGTGAGAACATGCGGGTCTTCCCGCTCAGCAACTGGACCGAGATGGATGTCTGGGAGTACATCCGCCGGGAGCGCCTAGAGGTGCCCTCGATCTATTTCAGCCATCGCCGACGCTGCGTGCGCCGCGCGGGACAGTGGTTGCCCGCCAACGATCTCGTGCCGCCCAAACCCGGCGAGGACGTACGGGAGCTCACGGTGCGGGTGCGCACCATCGGGGATATCATCAGTACGGGCTGTGTGGAGTCCCCGGCCTCGACCGTGGATGACATCATCGCGGAAATCGCCGCGGCGCGCGTCACCGAGCGCGGC
>JBILWD010000365.1:0-3367 GCA_044370095.1 Opitutaceae bacterium
CCCTCGTCACCCCCGTCTCGGCCCTCGCCAACTGGGATAACTGGCGTGGCCCCGCCCACAACGGCTCCAGTCCCGAGACCAACCTGCCCGCCACCTTCTCGCGCACCGAGAACGTGAAGTGGGCCGTTACCCTCCCCGGTCCCTCCGCCGCGACCCCGGTCATCTGGGGCGAGCGCGTGTTCCTCCCCGCCGCCGACGCCGCCTCGGGCCAGCAGGCCGCCCTCTGCCTCGACCGCCGCACGGGAGCCGTGCTCTGGCGCGCCGACATCTCGGCGTTCTCCACCGATGGCCAGTACAGCAACTCCTGCTCGCCCTCCCCGGTCACGGACGGCCGCACGGTGGTCTTTTTCTTCGGCACCGGGGAACTCGTCGCCTTCACCGTCGAGGGCCGGAAGCTCTGGGAGCGCAACCTCGGGCCCTTCGCCTTCCAGTGGACCTTCGCCTCCAGCCCGCTCCTGCACGACGGCCGCCTCGTGATCCAGGTGCTCCAGCGCGATGTCGCCGTGCGCGGCAAGGGCAAGCCCACCGGCAACGAGTCCTACCTGCTCGCCCTCGAGCCCGCGACGGGACGCGAGCTCTGGCGGGTGCTGCGTCCGTCCGACGCCGTGGCCGAGTCCCGCGAGGCCTTCAGCACGCCCCTGCCGTTCGAGCACCAGGGCCGGCGCGAGCTGGTCGTCATCGGCGGCGATAGCCTCACGGGCCACGATCCGGCGACCGGCCGCGAGCTGTGGAACTGGGGCACTTGGAACACCACGCGCATCGGTCACTGGCGCCTCGTGCCCTCGCCCACGGCCGGCGGCGGGGTCCTCCTGGCCTGCGCCCCGAAGAACGCCCCGGTCTACGCGGTGAAGGCGGGCGGTCAGGGCACGTTGTCCTTCCGCGATCTGGCGTGGCAGAGTCACGTGCAGCAGACGGAGGTCGCGGCCGAAGTCGCCCCGTCCCGCAACGAGCGTGACCTCACCTCGGACGTGCCCTCGCCGCTGTATTATGGTGGCCGTTTCTACCTCCTCAATGGCGTGAAGCGGAAGCTGTACTGCGTGAACCCGGCCGACGGCGCGGTGATCTGGAGCGGAGACCTCGGCGGGCGCTCCGTCCTGCAGGCCTCACCGACGGCCGCGGACGGCCGGATCTACGTGATGAACTTCGATGCGGACGTGTTCGTGATCCAGGCGGGGGGCGATGCCTTCCGGCTGCTGCACACGGCGAACTTCCGCGACGAGGGGGACGACACCCGCCACCGCTCCAGCGTGGCGATCGCCCACGGGAACCTGTTCGTCCGCACCGGCACCAAGCTCTACGCCCTCGGCCGCTGAGCGCGGGCGGCGGCAGGGGTTCCGGCTATCCTAAACTCAAGGTCCCGCGGGCTTCACGCCGACGGCAAAGTAGACTGCCGCGAGGATCAGCAGGAAGCTCACGGCGTAGTTCCAGGTGAGCTTCTCCCCCAGCACCAGCCACGCGAAGGCGACGAATACCCCGAGGGTGATCACCTCCTGCATCACCTTCAGCTGGTAGCCCGACATCCCGTTGGCGTAGCCGATGCGGTTGGCCGGCACCATCAGGAGGTACTCGAAGAAGGCGATGCCCCAGGAGACGAGGATCACGAACCCGAGCGAGCGGCCCTCGAAGAACTTGAGCTTCAGCTGGCCGTACCAGGCGAAGGTCATGAAGAGGTTCGAGGCCAGCAGCAGGAGGAAGGTCTTCACGAGGGTCGGTCAGCCGGCGTCCGGCGGGTAGTAGGACTGAAACCAATCGACGAAGCGGCGCAGGCCCTCCTCGAGCGGCACCCGCGGCGTGAAGCCCACCTCCGCCTGGATGCGCGTGAGGTCGGCGCCGGTCTCGAGCATTTCGCCCGGCTGCGGCGGGAGCAGTTCGACCTCCGCCTTCCGTCCCAGCAGTTCCTCCAGCATCTGGACGAACAGCAGCGTCTCGACCGGCCGGTTGTGGCCGAGGTTGTAGAGCCGCAGCGGCGGCCGCGGCGGGACCGCGGGCGGGTAGAGCAGCACCTTCACCACCCCGTCGACGATGTCGTCCACGTAGGTGAAGTCCCGCCGGTTGCGCCCGGCGTTGTAGAGCGGGAGCGGGCGGCCCGCGCGGATCGCGCTGGCGAAGAGCGTGGGCGCCATGTCCGGCCGCCCCCAGGGTCCGTAGACCGAGAAGAAGCGTAGCCCGGTGATGTTCAGGCCGTGATTCAGCGCATAGCTGTGGGCCATCAGCTCGTTGGCCTTCTTGGTGGCGCCGTAGTACGAGACGGGCTGGTCCGTCACGGCGTCCTCGCGGAACGGCGCCACCGCGCCCGCGCCGTAGACGCTGCTGCTGGAGGCGAACACGAGGTGGCGCGGCGGCGTGCGGCGGCAGGCCTCGAGCACCGTGGCGAACCCTTCGAGGTTGCTCCGCGTGTAGGCCGGCGCGTGCGTCATGCTGTGCCGCACCCCGGGTTGCGCCGCGAGGTGCACCACGTAGTCGGGCCGCCAGTGGGCCACCAGCGCGGGAAATTTTTCCGCGTCCGCGCAGTCCGCCTGCACGAACCGGAAATCCTCCAGGCCGGCGAGCTGGTCGAGGCGCGCCCGCTTCAGCGCCGGGTCGTAGTAGGGGTCGAGGGTGTCGATGCCGAGGACCTCGCACCGGCCGGTCTCCGCCAAGCGGCGGGCGACGTGGTGGCCGATGAATCCGGCGGCGCCGGTGACGAGGACCTTCATCGCGCGGGTGATAGGCTCCGCCGCGTAAAACGCCAGCCGGGTTTTGGGCGCGTGCGCGCGGCCGCCGCGGGATTTTGGGAAAGTTTTCGAAAAGGGCGCTTGATCGCCCGGAGCGCCGGCGTTTACTGCGGGGCGATTCTGTTTTCCCAACCGTTCACCGTATGACGATCAAAGCCTACCTGAAGCCTCACTGCGGCTGGTCCAACGGTGTCCGCGCCATCCTGCGGAAGCACAGCCTGCCCTTCGAGGACATCGACATCATCAACCACCGCGAGAACTACGCCGAGATGGTGCAGAAGTCCGGCCAGCCGCTCTCCCCCTGTGTGGAGATCGACGGCGTGATGCTCGCCGACGTCTCCGGCGAGGAGGTCGAGAATTACCTGCTCAGCAACGATCTCGTGAAACCGACGGACGCCCCCACGGGCGTCCCGACGAACGCGGGTTGCTCCGATGCGGAGCACGCCAAAATGGCCACCAAAACGATCCGCTTCTTCTAATTCTTCTGCGAGAGCTCTGCGCAATTAATACTTCCCCGGGCCGCTCTCGCACCACCGAGACCGGCCCTTTTTTTGCTTCAGACGCTCCTAACACCCGCCTCCTCCCCCCCTTTTCGCCGCGATGAATCCCGCTCCCGTCACGCCTCCGCCCGCCCCCGCCAGCGCCACCCCGCT
>JBILWD010000366.1:0-3364 GCA_044370095.1 Opitutaceae bacterium
CCTGCTGCCCGCGCGCTGACGGGCCGCGGGCACCGTTCCCGCGCGCGATGGGTGGCCGCTGGGGAAAGGCTGCCGCGGGTCAGGCTTTCGGCCTGCGTTTACCGGGGTCACGAACCGGAAGGGGTCAGGCCGCGAATTGTTGAATCCGCGGTGAACCGTGAACCGGCTGTGCTCGCTGCCCCGCTGGTTCGGATTTGAAATCAACAATCAGCGGACTGACCCCATCGGCCGCGATACCCCTCTCGCGCTTGATGCCAGCAGGGCGGCAGGCTTGGGCTCCAGACGCTCGAGCCCGGACGAAAAAAAACCGTCCCGCGGGAGCGGAACGGCTCTGAGTCTGGTGGGACCAGACGGGCCGAGCGGACCCTCCAAGGTTGAGGTTCGCCCGCGCCCGTCCGCATCCTGCTGGTGGTCAGTTCAGGGCAGAATGACCGTGTCGATGACGTGGACCACGCCATTGCCGGCCGCGAGGTCGGCTGCGACCACCTTGGCGCCATTGATGGTGACGCCGCCCGCCGTGGCGAGGGTCGCTTCCTTGCCGTTCACCGTCTTCACGGCTCCGGCCTTCACATCCTTGGCCATCACCTTGCCGGCGACGACGTGGTAGGTGAGTACGGCCACCAGCTGGGCCTTGTTCTCGGGCTTCAGGAGGTTCTCGACCGTGCCGGCCGGCAGCTTGGCGAACGCGGCGTTCGTCGGGGCGAAGACCGTGAAGGGGCCCTTGCCGCTCAGGGTCTCGACCAGGCCGGCGGCCTTGACCGCGGCGACAAGGGTGGTGTGGTCCTTTGAGCCGACGGCGATGTCGACGACGGTGGCGGGGGCGGCGGCAGATAGGCCGGTGACGGAAGCGGCCCAGAGGGCCAGCGAAACGAGCGCGGTACGGAGGTTCATGGGTTGGACTCTGGCGTGGACTGAGACGACCCGCGGCAGACGTTGTGTCGGCTTGCGGATGTCGGGGTGCAACGTCTGAGACCGTCATCGGGATGCATCCGTACTGGGTTCAGTTCCGGAATGCGCCGCGTGCGCCCCCGGGCTCGGCCCGCGCTCCCCGTGAAGGGGTCAGGCGCGGATACGGCCGCGTTCCCCTTTGGGCCTTAACGCTCCGGGGTCCTTGCGGGGTCGCGCCACGATACGGGGCCGTCATTCGCCCGCGGCGCCCCCGGGGTGCTGCGGCCCCGCGTCACGTAGCCCTCCAGCAATGCGGTGAGGCGCGCCACGACCTCGGGCCGCTCCGCCTCCAGGTTGCGGGTCTCCCCGAGGTCCCGCGCCAGATCGTAGAGCTGGACCGCCGGGAGACCGGCCCGCCTAGCCTCGGCGTCCCCGGGCTTGCCCCAGCCGCCCGAGCCGGGGGCAAGGGCGAGCTTCCACGCGCCCTGCCGGATCGCGAAGGCGCCATTAATGGAATGGTGCACCACCGCCTCCCGCAGCGGCGCGCGGTCCCGCCCGAGCAGCGCGGGCAGGAGGCTCACGCTGTCCTCGCCGGCGTCGTCGGGCAGCCGTTCCCCGAGCAGGTCCGCCATCGTGGCCAAGAGGTCGGTGTGGCAGATGAGCTGGTCACTGGTCCGCCCCGCGGGCACGCGCCCCGGCCAGCGGGCGAAAAACGGCACCCGATGCCCGCCCTCCCAAATATCCGCCTTGTACCCGCGCAGCTGAGCGCTTGCGAAATGCCCTTTGGCCTCCAACGCGGCGGTGCCGGCCTGCGGGGAACAGCCGTTGTCCGCCGTGAAAATCACGAGCGTATCCTCGGCCAAGCCCTGCGCCCCCAGCGCGGCGAGGACGTCCCCGACCAACGCGTCGGTTTGCAGGACGAAGTCCGCGTAGTCGCCGAGGCCGCTGCGGCCCTTCCACTCGGGCGAGGGAAGGATGGGGGTGTGGGGCGAGGTGAGGGGCAGGTAGAGGAAGAACGGTTTCCCTGCCCGGGCGGCGGGCGCCTGCTCGGCGATGTACTCCACCGCCCGGCGGCCCAAGCGCGGGAGCATCTCGGCGGGCGGCAGGGTCTCGATGACCCGATCGTTCTCGATCAGGCCCGACATCGTGCGGGCGTTGGAGCAGCCCCAGAAGTAGTCGAAGCCGCGGGTGATGGGGCCGCCGACGATGCGGGCGCCGACGGGCAGCCCGGCCTCGCCCATCCGGCGTTTGCCCTGCTCCTTCGGGGCGGGCGCGGGGGCGCCGGGGGGACGTTCGGAGCGAAACCCTAGGTGCCACTTGCCGATGATGGCCGTCGCGTAGCCGTGGCCGCGGAGGAACGCGGGGACCGTCAGGCGGCCCTCGGCGATGAGCGGATCATCGTCCGCACCATCGAGGACGCCGCGTTGGAGCCGGGTGCGCCAAGCGTAGCGGCCGGTGAGCAGCCCGTAGCGGGTGGGGGTGCAGACCGAGGAGCCGCTGTGCGCGTCGGTGAAGATCATTCCCGCGCGGGCGAGCCCGTCGAGGTGCGGCGTGCGGATCCGGCCCCGGTCGGGGTTGAGGATGCTCACGTCGCCGTAGCCGAGGTCGTCGGCGAGAATGTAAACGAGGTTGGGCCGCGTGGGGGCGGGGGCGGCGGCCGCGACGGGGGCGGCGGCGAGGAGAAGCAGGAATAGGTTCCGGAGCAGGGTCACGGCGGGCAGGGGAGGGGCCGAGTTCGGGCTGGTATAGGCGGAGGGCGGGTCGGGTCCGGAACCCGGAGTGGAGCCCGCCCGATGCGGCGGATTAGGGCTGAGGCGGGGCGGCCCGCTTCTTGTTGCCGGTGGATTTCCCCGCGGAGGCCGGTAACTCCGGGCGGAGGGCCAACTGCGCGCGGAGGTCGCGCACGACTTCGGGGTGCGTGGCGGCGTGATTACGGGTCTCGAGCGGATCGTTGGCGTAATCGAAGAGTTCGAACTGGGGGGCACCGTCGGCGGCGCGCGCCGTGATCAGACGCCAGCGTTCCGTGCGGATCGTGCGCTGGCCGTCAGTCCAGAAGCCGCGCGCGGGTTTGGCCGCTGGGGTGGCGGGGCGATCGAGCTGCGGCCGCAGGCTGCGGCCGTCGAGTCCGGCTGGCGCGGGTAGCCCGCAGAGATCGGTCAGGGTGGGGAAGATATCGACGGTCTCGACGAGGGCGGCGCTGCTAGCGCCGGGTTGGGTCAGGCCGGGGGCGCGGATCAGGAGCGGCGAGCGGAGTGAATGCTCGTAGAGGCAATGTTTGCCCCAGATCGCGTGCTCCCCGAGGAGGAGCCCGTGGTCGCTCCACAGAATCACAATGGTGCGGCCGGCGGGATCCAGGACCTGGAGGGCGTCGAGCACGCGGCCGATTTGCGCGTCCACATAGCTTACGCTGGCGGCGTAGGCGCGGCGGACCTCGCGGGCGTAGGCGGCATCGGTGTCGGGGTCGCGGCCGGCGTGG
>JBILWD010000367.1:0-3361 GCA_044370095.1 Opitutaceae bacterium
ACGGTGCGCGGTGCGCTGACCGGATCCGCGGCGTGATCCGGTCAGCCGCTGCCCGCGGCGAGTCCGCGGGTCAGCGGATCTCGTAGACCTCGAGGAGGGCGGAGCCCCCGCGACGGTCATTATCCGTGGCCTTGGCGGTGTACGCGCCCGGCGGAAGCGTCAGGAGCAGGACGGCGTCCTTGCTGCCGGTGAGGGGCAGGGGGAAGGCGCCAATGCTGGCGGCGAGGGCCGCCACCTGGCGATCGCCATTCCAGTCGTTGGTTTCGGCCAGAAAGGTCGTGCCGCGGAACATTTCGAGCTTCGGGTCCCCGGCGGCATCATCGACCCCGAACGCCGCGAGGGCGGGTCCGACGGCGCGGACCAGCACCGTGGCGGGAGTGTTGCCCCCGACGACAAAGCCGGCGATAAGTTCCCCGCGCGCATCAGCGACCTTGGCCCGGGCGGACACGTTGATCAGCCGCGGGCTGGACTCGGTGATCTCCGCGGCGGGGGTCGCGTCGTAGACCTCCGCAATCACGTTGCCCCTGCCCTCGACCTTGTTGGTGATCTGAATCGTGTAGGCCCCGTTGGGCGAGGTGAGGGCCACGGCGGCGTCGAGGGAGTCGTTGCCGGTGAGGGCGAAGGCGCCGACCTGAGCGCTGCGGGCGGCGATGAGCGGGTCGCCGAGCCAGTTGTCGTTCTGGGCGACCTGAAGGCTGTCCCGGAACATCTTGAGCACCGGATCCGCCATCACGTTGGGCACGGCGAGGGCGGCCAGCGAGGGGCCGACGCCGCGGACCAAGAGGGGCTTGGTGCCGTTGGTGCGAGCATCGCCGATCGCGAAGCCAACGATCAGCGGTTCGAAGAACTCATCGGCGTCGGTGCGGACGGCGAGGTTCACCAGGCGGCCGCGAGCGTTGGCGGGGGTGGGGAGGGCGGCCAGCGTAGCGGGCAGGCTGACGGAGGTCCCGAGGGAGTTGGAGACGCGGCAGGCGTAGGTGCCGGCGTCGCTGGCGGCGACGTTACGGAGCACCAGGAATGGGCTGGAGGGGGCGTTGAGCGGGACGCCGTTCTTTACCCATTGGTAGGAGAGCGGAAAGATGTCCGCGGCGCCGCCGGTGGCCGGGGCGTGGAAGACCACGCTCCCGCCGAGAGCGACCGTTTGGTTCACCGGGTGGGCGGTGAAGACGGGGGCTAGGATCGATTCGGGCGGGACCGTGACCTGGAACACGGAGGGCAGCGAGAGGTTGCCGTTGGAATCCTCGGCCGTGACCTCAAGGAGAACGGTGCCGACCGCCAACGGCGTGATGGTGAGGGTGGATCCGGTGAGGCTGGTCGAGACGATGCCCGAGGCTTGGCCGCCGGCGCTAGCGCTGCGAAGCCGGAAAGACAGGACCGCAGTGGGATCACCGACGGCCTGGGGGTAGATCGGAATTACCCGGACCGTGGGGAGGGTCAGAAGCGTTGAATTGCGGACCGGCAGTTTGGTGAAGTCCGTGCCCGGATAGGCGAAGGTCGGGGTTTGGGCGATCCCGTCCACCACGGACATCCCGCTGCCCAGCACGCGACCGATCACGGAGTAGCCGCCCGGCAGATTGACGGAGTTGTCGATCGTGTTGAAGAACCACTCGCTGGTCGCACCGTTCGGTTCTCCCGTGGCTCGGGCGGCCGCGAGCGTACCGCGAATTAAGGGCAGCCGGGCCTCCAAAGCTACCGGGGCTGAACGCGTAATGCTGGTAAAATTGATGGTGGCCGCGCTGCCCTGCGTCCCCGGGACCGTCGCCGCCGTGAAGCCACCGCCCTGCACGATAGCCGGCACCGTCGTTCCGAGGTTATCGATCCGGTGCAGGATGGTCCCGTCGTAGGCGTTGCGGCTGACGTAGCTCAGGAAGTTCGTGGCGTTGAGGGGCGCGTCGGCGGAAAGCACCTCAACATTGACGCGGCTCTGGGCTCCAAAATTGAACTGCACCACCTGCCCCACCACCCCGGGCACGCCGAAATGGGTCGTGAGATCGATCTGCACTGCGCCCCGGTTCACGATTTGATCCGGGATCGGCCGGGAGCGCGTCGGCAGGCTGGTCTGAGCCGCGACCGGGAGGGCGAATAGGACGGAAACGAGCGCGAGCGGCAGCGGGAGGCGGAGTTTCATGGTGCAAGACTTTGGAGATAAGCGCAGAAATGCCAATCCCGATGTCGCGACCGCGGTCAGGCGCAGGGCAGGCGAGGCGGGCGGGTGGCTAAGGCGCGGGGAAGGCATTCGGTAAGATTGGCCGCCGGCGGCCCGCCCCGCACGCTCTCGGGTGCCCGTACTTTCGCTGACCCCCCGGCGGTCCCGCTACTTATCCGGATCGAGGGGACGCCGCCCACGTCGGGCCGAGGCTAGGCCAGTGGCCGGCGCAGCGTTTCCGGCCCTGGCGCGCGAATGGGCAAAAATTGCCCGCCCGGCCCCTGCTTTTTGGGCAAGGGATGCGCGGCGGGGGGCTTTCTTCACCGCAGCCTTGGCGGGCTGCAACCCTGTCCGCTGGGCTGCGTCAACCCCGTCTGGATCCCTATGAAAACCCATCCCCGAGCGTGTTCCCGGTCTGTCCGTCTGGCGCTGCTGCCGCTGGTCGTTGCCTCGTTGCTGGCCTCCGTTGTTTCCGCCCAGAATGCCCCGGGTGGGGGCGAGGACCGCCGTCGCCGGGGGGGGGAAGGCGGCGGGGACCGGGGCGGCTTCAATCCGCAGGAGATGCAGGCGCGGATGCTGGCCGGGCTGCGCGAGCGGATGGAGGTCAAGGACGACGAGGAGTGGAAGCTGATTTCCGAGCGCATCGCCAAGGTCGCGGAACTGAGGCGTAGCGCGCCCGGCGGTCCGGGGATGATGATGATGATGGGCCGTGGGCCCGGCGGCGGCCCCGGCGGACCGGGTCGCGACGAGGGCGGGAGCGGCCGCGGAGGCCCCCGCCCGGGCGGGGGTTCCGCTGAGATGACCGCGCTGGCGAGCGCGTTGCGGGATAAGCTGCCCGATGCCGAGATCAAGTCCCGGCTGGACCGCCTGCGCGACCAGCGCAAGGAGAGCGAGGCGAAGCTAGCCCGGGCGCAGGAGGAACTGCGCGCGGTGCTCACGATGCGCCAGGAAGCGATGGCGGTGATGGCTGGGATGTTGCCCTGATTTCCCGTGGTTGCCGCCCCGACTCCCTCCGCCACCCTGCCCGAGCCGCTGGCCCGGATGGTGGCCGCTCGCCAACTGACTGAGGCGGACGCCCGTGCTTATCTGCGTCAGCCCGGGACGCCGGAAACCGGCGAGGAGGCGGTCCTGCGCTGGGTGGCCCGCGAGTATGGGGTGCCGTTCACCCGGCTGGATGAGTTGGAGCCGGACAAGCAGGTGCTGGCCCTTTTCCCA
>JBILWD010000117.1:0-10307 GCA_044370095.1 Opitutaceae bacterium
CGAGGTGGTAGGGTTCGACGCGGCGCCGCGCCGCCCGGGATTCCCCCGACTTGCGGTACTCGAACTCCACCGCCCGCTGGCGGAGGACCGCGGTGCTCAAGGCGTTGAATACCGCGAGGTCCGCCCGACCGAGCCCCGTGTTGCGGAAGGACACCGACTGCAGTTCGTCGGCGGGCGAGAAGGAGATCCGGTCCTTGAGCCCGCCGGTCAGCTTGTCGAACGAGGCCTCCAGTTGCCGGTGGAACGGGGTGCCGCGGTACTGCTCGAGGGCCTTGCGGGCGACGAGGAGGGCGAGGAGTTCGCCCTCAGTGACGTTGACGGTGGGGAAGGCGGCGACCGGGTGCGTGTAGCGGTAGGCGTTGATTAGGGGGTCGAACTCCACCGGAAGGTCGAGCCGGTCGCGCATAAAGGCGATGTCACGTACGATGGTCTTCCGGGAGACCTCGAGGGCGGCGGCCAGCTTGGTGCAGTTCGTGAATGCGCCGCGGCGCAGCTCGTCGTGGATCCGCAGCATCCGTTCCATCGGGGGCCGGGAGGTGTGGTAGGGGGCGGGCACCAGGGAAGCCGGACAGGTTTTTTTGGCTGGGACAAGCTATGTCCCACCCGGCTGGTACGCTGCGATGATGAACTCCTCCCGCCGCGCTTCCGGCCCCGACATCGCCCCTGGTTCCCTGAATTGGATTCACGATGGTTACCGCCACCGCGTGACCGCTTGGCCTGAGGCGACGTTCCACCGTGAAGTGATCCCGGGGCGCTGGGACGCGGAGGACCCATCTCCCGGGGCGTTGGCCTCAGCGGCCCTCGGGGTGGGCGGAGCGGCCTGGCGGCGGTTCCTGGAGTTCGTCCCACCGGAGGTGCGGGGATTGCTGCAACGGTACACGCACGGCCGGATGGCGGCGCTGCTGGTGGCCCTGCGGTGCCCGGACCTGATCCCGGAACTACACCAGACGCCGGTGCTTGCGTGCTTTCTCGCGGCACACCCCGAGCTGCGGGGTGGCGGCGCCGCGGCGTGGGCGGAGATCTCGGCGGTGCACGGGCGGGATGGCACCTTCGGGCTCCTGCAATGGCTGGGCCTGCCGGCCAGCCGCCAGGCGCTTGCGATCCTACGCCGGGTGGCCGAGCCGGACCTGCCGCCGCGGTTGCTCGCCCCCCTCCGGGCGTCGCTCTGGGAACCCGCGGTCCGCTCGCAGCTTGCCCGCGTGCCAGCGCTCGAGGATGAGGACCTGTTCCTCGCCTGCCACGCGCTCGCCGCCTGACCCGAAAACGCGTATTGCGCCGGCCGCCGCGGGGCCTTGGATGCAGCGGATGCCCTCCGCGACCATCGACGCCGCCGCCCTCCGCTCGGTCGCCGCCGCCTTCCGCCTCGGCGGGACCTACTGCGGCGGGGCGCCCCACGGCAACGGGCACATCAACGACACCTTCGCGGTCACCTTCGAGCAGGGCGGCGTCGCCACCCGCTACATCCTCCAGCGCATCAATGAGCACGTCTTCCGCGACGTGGACGCCGTGATGGCGAACGTCGCGCGGGTCACCGCCCACGCCGGACGGCGCGCGCTCGCCGCCGGATTGCCCGACCCGCAGAGGCGGGTCCTGACGCTGATCCCGACGCGGGCCGGCGAGAACCTGCTGCGGGACGCGACCGGCGCCTGGCGCTGCTATGTCTTCATCGCGGACGCGACCTCGCACGACGTCATCCGGGGTCCGGAGATGGCCCGCGAGGCCGCGCGCGCGTTCGGGGAGTTCCAGCGGATGCTCGGCGACCTCCCCGGGGAGCGCCTGCGCGAGACGATCCCGGACTTCCACCACACCCGGCGGCGGTTCGACGCGCTCCTCCGCGCCGCCGCGGAAGATCGCCAGGGGCGGGCGGCCGCGGTCGCCGCCGAGCTCGCCTTCGTCCGCGCGCGCGAGCCGATGGTCGACCGGCTGCTGGACCTGCACGCCCGGGGTGAGCTCCCGGAACGTGTCACCCACAACGACACCAAGCTGAACAATGTCCTGATCGATGACCGGACCGGCGCCGGCCTGTGCGTCATCGACCTGGACACCGTGATGCCGGGGCTGGCGCTCTACGATTTCGGGGACCTCGTGCGTTCGGCGACGAACGCGGCGCCCGAGGACGAACGCGATCTGGCCCGAGTGCGAGCGCGGCCGGAGATCTTCGAGGCGCTGGTCGAGGGCTATCTCGCGGGTACGGGCGGGTTGCTCAACGAGGCGGAGATCGGGCAACTGGCGTTCGCGGGCCCCTTGATCACCCTGGAGATCGGAATGCGTTTCCTGACCGACCACATCGAGGGCGACGTTTATTTCCGCATTCATCGCGAAGGCCATAACCTCGACCGGGCGCGCAGCCAGTTCGCCCTCGTGCGGAGCCTGGAGGCCCAGCGCGAGGCGATGGAGGGCGTCGTCCGCCGCCTCGCCGCCCGTTCCCAGCGCCGTTCCCCCGCCACCGCTTCCGCCCCCATGATCCCCACCTCCAGCGAATCCCAGCAGCGCGAGCGCATCGCGACCGAGATCTTCCCGGGTGCCGACGACGCCTGCGCCCGGCTCGCGGGCGAGATCGCCGACCTGATCCGCGGCAATGACCGCGCCGGGAAGCCGACCGTACTCGGTCTGGCCACGGGGTCGACCCCGGTCCGGCTCTACCGTCAGCTGATCCGCCTGCACCGGGAGGAGGGCCTGAGCTTCCGCAACGTCATCACGTTCAACCTCGACGAATACTACGGCCTGCCGCGCGAGCACCCCGAGAGCTACTGGCGCTTCATGCACGAGCAGCTCTTCAACCACCTGGACATCCCGGCCGCCAACGTGAACGTCCCGGACGGCACGGTCCCGCGCGGCGAGGTGTTCGCGTGGTGCCGGAGTTACGAGGAGCGGATCCGCGCCGCCGGCGGCCTCGACCTGCAGGTGCTCGGGATCGGCCGCACCGGACACATCGGCTTCAACGAGCCCGGCTCGAGCCGCGAGTCCCGCACCCGCCTCGTCACGCTCGACGGCCTGACGCGGCGCGATGCGGCCCGCGACTTCCTCGGCGAGGCCAACGTGCCGCGGCACGCGATCACCATGGGTGTCGGCACGATTCTGGACGCGCGGCGGATCGTGCTGCTCGCGTGGGGCGAGTCCAAGGCCGCGGTCGTCGCCGCCGCAGTCGAGGCGCCGCCGTCCGACGCCCTGCCCGCGAGTTTCCTGCAGGGGCATCCCCAGGTGCGCTTCCTGCTCGACGAGGCCGCGGCCTCCGCGCTCACCCGGGTCCGCCATCCCTGGCTGGTCACTCCGGTGGAGTGGCGGCCGGCACTCGCCCGCCGCGCGGTGATGTGGCTCTCCCAGACGGTCGGGAAGCCCGTGCTGAAGCTGCTGGATGAGGATTACAGCGAGCACGGGATGGCCGATCTCCTGACCGAGCAGGGGCCGAGCTACGGGTTGAACATCCGGATCTTCAATGAGATCCAGCGCACGATCACCGGCTGGCCCGGCGGGAAGCCGAACGCGGATGACAGCTCGCGGCCGGAGCGGGCGCTGCCCTTCCCCAAGCGGGTGGTGGTCTTCAGTCCGGAGCCCTCCCACGACGTACTGGGAATGGGGGGCACGCTGCGCCGCCTCAAGGACCAGGGGCACGACGTCACCGTGGTCTATCTTACCTCGGGCAACCTGGCGGTGCCGGACGAGGAGGCGGTGATGGCGGCTGACCTCGTGGGTGACATTGCGGAAACCCTCGCGCGTTCCGAGGGGCCGGTGGCGGAGTTCGCCCGGACCACGCGCGGGGAACTGCTCGGGAAAGCCGCATTTGCGGCGGACTCGGCTTCGATCCGCCGGCTCAAGGGGCTCCTGCGGCGCGGGGAGGCGCGCGCCTCGCTGCGCGACTGCGGTTATGCCGCGGAACAGGCCCGCTTCCTCGACCTCGCCTTCTACGAGCGCGGCCGCTACCGTCAGTTCGCGCCCGGCGCGGAGGACGTGGCGGTGGTCGCGGGCCTCCTGCGCCAGCTGACCCCGAACCAGATTTTCCTCACTGGCGAACGGGACGACCCGACGTCGATCACCGCGGTCGGTTACCAACTTGTCCGGCAGGCGTGGCGGCAGGTGGCCGGCGACGCCTGGGCGAAGGATTGCCGGGTCTGGGCGTACCGCGGGGTGGAGCAGCCGTGGGAGGCGGCGGAGATCGAGATGGCGGTGCCGCTGAGTCCCCGCGAGCTGGCGCAGAAGATCCAGGCGGTGTTCCACCACAAGTCCCAGCGGAGCCAAACCCCGGTGGCCGCCGGACTCCGTGAACCCTGGCAGCAGGCGGAGCAGCAGAACCGCGCCCTCGCGGCCAATTACGATAAGCTCGGGTTGGCCGACTACGAGGCTCTCGAGGGTTTCTCCCGCGCGCGCCTCGATTGATCGCGACACCGATGCTCGCCCTGGCCCCCTCCCTGTGCCCGTCCTTGGAACGGGACTTCGTCCCCGCCGCCCTCTGGAACCGCGCCTACGGGGCGCTGGTCGCCCGGGATCCCGGATCCCGTCCCCTCGCGCTGGTGCTCCGCTCCCCGGGCGGCGCGGTCTCACGGCACGACAGCCGCGTACTCGGCGCGGGTCATCCGCAGGCGGCGCTGACGCTGGTTTACGCCGAGCGCCTGCTCAAGTTCCTGCTCTGGCAACGCGGCGGCTGCCACGTTTCGGTCGGCGGGGCCGACGAGGTCGCCCGCCATCTGGCGACGCTGTACGCGCCGGGCGGCACGCGGGCCTTCGATCACGCGTTTATGGGTGAGCGCACCTACCGGGCCGCGTTCCGGGTCGAGGCCTGTCCGCTCGCTGAATTGCCCGCGGAGGCGGTCGCCGCCTTGCCGGTGGGTCGCCACCTTGACGGGTGTCGGATCGGTTTTGACCTCGGGGGCAGTGACCGCAAAGCCGCCGCGGTTATCGACGGCAAGGTCGTCTACTCAGAGGAGATCGCCTGGGATCCCTATTTCCAACAGGACCCTGCCTATCATCTTGAAGGCATCCACGACTCACTGGTGCGGGCGGCCCGTCACTTGCCGCGGGTGGACGCGATTGGTGGCAGCGCCGCAGGCATTTACGTGAACAACGAGGTGCGGGTCGCGTCCCTGTTCCGGGGTGTTTCGCCGCCGGCCTTCGACGCGCAGGTGCGCCGGATGTTCTTCACTCTTCAGGAGCGATGGGGCGGCGTGCCCTTCGAGGTTGCCAACGACGGCGAGGTCACGGCGCTCGCCGGCTCGATGAGCCTCGGCGACGGTGCGGTGCTGGGCATCGCGATGGGCACGAGCCTCGCCGCGGGCTACGTGACTCCCTCCGGCGGCATCACCCCGTGGCTGAACGAGCTGGCGTTCGCGCCGGTCGACTACCACCCGGACGCCCCGCGCGACGAGTGGTCCGGGGACGCGGGTTGCGGCGTGCAGTACTTCTCGCAGCAAGCGGTCGGTCGTCTGGCCCCCGTGGCCGGGCTGGAGTTTCCCGCCGGTCTGCCCCTGCCGGAGCAGCTGATCCGGGTGCAGGAGGCGATGTCGGCCGGGGACCCGCGCGCCGCCCGAATCTACGAGTCGATCGGTACTTCCTTCGGCTACGCGATCGCCCACTACGCCGACTTCTACGCCCTGCGCCACCTCCTCGTGCTGGGCCGCGTGACCTCCGGCGCCGGCGGCGACCTGCTGCTGCAGCGCGCCCGCGAGGTGCTGCAGGCCGATTTCCCGGAACTCGCCTCGCGGGTCCACCTGCATACCCCGGACGAGAAGGACAAGCGCCACGGCCAGGCCATCGCGGCCGCGAGTCTGCCCGCTCTCCGTCCCGCCTGATCCTTTCCATGAAGCTCTTCCAACCTCAGGCCGATATCCTGTTTTCCGCCCCGGACCCGAGCGCCGAGGCCGCGCTCGGCCGAGTCACCCACCTCTGCCTCGGCGCACATCAGGACGACATCGAGATCATGGCCCACGCGGGCATCAGCGATTGCCTGGACCAACCTGGACTCGCGTTCGGCGGCGTCGTGGTCACCAACGGCGCGGGTTCCCCCCGCACCGGTCCCTACGCGCACCTCGATGATGCGCAGATGCAGGGGTTGCGCCGCGAGGAGCAGCGCGCCGCCGCGCGGCTAGGGCGGTACGCGATCCAGTTCCAACTCGCGCATCCCAGCAGCGTAGTGAAGTCCTCCGGGCACCCGGGCGTTGCGGCCGACCTCGACCTGATCTTCGGGGGCTGCGCGGCGCAGGTGGTCTACTTGCACAACCCGGCCGACAAGCACGACACCCACGTCGCGGTCTTTCTGCGTTGCTTGGAGGCACTCCGCCGCCTGCCTCCTGCTCGCCGACCCCAGCGGGTGCTGGGCTGCGAGGTTTGGCGGGACCTCGACTGGTTGGTCGACGCCGACAAGGTCGCCTTGGACGCGGGCCGCCATCCCGCCCTCGCCCTCGACCTGCTCAAGGTCTTCGATTCCCAGGTCGCCGGCGGCAAGCGCTACGACCTCGCCACTATCGGCCGCCGGCAGGCGCACGCGACCTTCCACACCTCCCACGCGACCGACCGAATGGCCGGCATCACGTGGGCGATGGATCTGACCCCGCTCGTACAGGATCCCGCGTTGTCCCCGGAGGATTACACGTTGGGCTACTTGGAGCGGCTGCAGTCGGATGTGCGGTACAGGATCAGGCGTTTCACCTGAGCCGGGAGCAAAGTACGGCGGACCACGCGAGACCGGAGGGCGGAGCCGCGCAGTCGGGCGCTCCAGCGCAGGAAGCGCAGGGCGACCGGATCGGCAGGCACGGATCGTTGGCAGGGGCGCGGAAACCTCGGCGCCAAGGTAAAAGCGAGGTGACGAGCCCCTTTGGCGTGGACGCTGCGGGCGGGAGCGGCACGCTCCCGCCAACCCCCGCGACCGATGCGCCTCCCGTTCTTCCTGCTGCCCCTGCTGCTCTCCTCCGCATTTGCCTCCGCTCCCGCGGGCGAGCCACCCCGCTGGTTCAAGGGCAACACCCACACCCACTCGCTCTGGAGCGACGGGGACGACTACCCGGAGATGATCGCCGACTGGTACAAGCGCGCCGGCTACCACTTCCTCGCCCTGTCGGACCACAACATCCTCTCCGAGGGCACCCGCTGGTTCGAGCTCAAGGCCCCCGTTTCGCTGAAGGGCGAGGTCGTGCAACGTGGGGGAGGGGAGGTCCTGCAGAAATACCTGCGCCGGTTCGGACCGGACTGGGTGGAACTGCGGGATAATGCCGGCCGGCGCGAGGTGCGGCTCAAGCCGCTGGCCGAGTTCGCCCCGCTCCTGAACGAGCCGGGCAAGTTCCTCCTGATTCCCGCGGAGGAGATCACCGGTTCCTGGACCGGGCCCAAATCCGGCGCCGCGCCCGCGCCGACGGGCCCCGTCCACATCAATGTCACGAATCCGCGCGATCTCGTTCCCGGGATCACGGCCGCGGACGCGGTGACCGTGATGCAGCGCACCCTTGAGGCGGTTGATGCCCAGCGCGCGCGCACCGGCCAGCCGATGTTCGCCCACCTCAACCACCCGAACTTCCGCTGGGGTGTGACCGCCGAAGAGATGATGCGCGTCGAGCGGCTCCGGTTCTTCGAGGTCTACAATGGCCATCCCGGCGTCGAGAACGCGGGTGACGCCACCCGGCTCAGTATGGATGCGATGTGGGATGCGATCCTCGCGTTCCGCCTCTCCGAGCTGAATTTCGGCGTGGTCTACGGCGTAGCCACGGATGATTCGCACCACTACCACAAGGTCGGTCTCGGTCGGAGCAGTTCCGGGCGCGGCTGGGTAATGGTGCGGGCCCGGCACCTCACCGCGGAGTCGCTGATCCGCGCGCTGGAGGCGGGTGATTTCTACGGCACCTCGGGGGTGACCCTGCGGGAGGTGGTGCGCGAACCGGGGCGGCTCGCCGTCGAGGTGGAGCCGGAGGCGGGCTTGTCCTACCGCATCCAGTTCATCGGCACCCGGCGCGGTTTCGACCGCCGCAGCGAGGAGATGTCTGCTCCCGCCGACGAGAAGCCAGCCCGCCGGACCCTCAATCACCGCCGTTACAGCTCGGAGGTCGGGACCGTGCTCGCGGAGAGCACCGGCCCGCGTGCTGAATATCGACTGAAGGGGGACGAACTCTACGTCCGCGCGAAGGTGATCTCCTCCAAGCCCAAGGCGGACGGCAGCGTGCCCGGCGAATGGGAGACGGCTTGGGTGCAGCCCGTCGTTGGCGTCCGGCCCTGACGGGCCGTCAATTCCGCTTCTGCTTCGGCTGCTTGGCGTCGGGGTCGATCGCGCGCGGGCGGTTGGCGGGGCCGGGTTTGGGCGCCGGTAGCCTTGCCAGCTGGGCGCGGGCCTCCGCCAGCGTGGAGGCGAAGGCGGGATCGGCGATCCGGTTGTGGTATTCCTCCGGGTCGTCGGGTCTCCAGTAGAGCTCGCGTCCGAATTCCCCGCCGCCCCATTCGGTGTAGCGCCACCGGGGTCCGATCACGGTGCGGCCCGCCACATCAAGCCGGCGTCCGACGTCGTAGTGGTAGACGAGGCTGTGGGCGTGCCCCGTGGCGCCGGGATGGGCGAGGAGCGGTCGCAGGGAGCGGCCCTCGAGGCCCGCTGGCTTCGGCAGGCCGGCGAGGTCCACCAGCGTGGGGTAGACATCGAGCAACTCGACGGGGGTGGAAACAACGGTGCCGCGGGGAATGCCGGGGCCCGCGGCGAGGAGCGGCACGCGCGTGGAGGCGTCGAAGGCGGTGAGTTTCGCCCACAGGCCCCCGTGGTCACCGAGGTGGAAGCCGTGATCGCTGAACATCACCACGAGGGTGTTCTCCGTGAGTTTCAGGCGGTCTAGCTCATCGAGTACCAGCCCCAGTTGCTCGTCGATGAACGAGACGCACGCGAGGTAGCCCTGGATCGCGGCGGCGCGGGAATCGGGCTGAGCGAATCCGGTCAACTCCGTCTGCAACGCGATGGGCGGCACGTCGCGCAGCGGGGACTCGGCGGGGAGGGGAATGCGGGCCGGAGAGTAAAGATCGAAGAAACGGCGGGGCGCCGTCCAAGGGAGGTGTGGTTTGTGGAAGCCGAGGGCGAGGAAGAAGGATCCGCCCGCGGCCGCGCGCTCCCCCAGCAGGCGGCGAATGGTGCGGGCGTTGAGTCCGTCGCGCGTGCGCGAGCCGTCCGAGCTCAGGACGTGCGCGCGGGGCCGGCCGTCGCCGCCGCCGTAGCGCGATTCGATCGCCGCCTTCTCCTCCGGATCCTCACCCGCGCCATCCTCGTAGTGATCCCACGCGGCGGGATCGCTGGTGCGTACATTGTGGAAGATCTTACCCACGCCGGCCGTGTAGTAGCCTTGGCGGCGGAAGTGCTCCGGCAACAGCACTGCATCCGGCAGCGCGGTCCGCGCCGGGGTGCCGAGGATGTAAACCCCGCTGGTCTCTGGCCGGCGTCCGCTCAGGAAGGACACGCGGCTCGGGTTGCAGAGCGGGTACTGGGCGTACGCGCGATCGAAGCGGGCGCCTCGCGCCGCGAGGCGGTCAAACGCTGGGGATTGGACGTGCCCGTGGCCGTAGGCGCCGAGCAGGGTGTTAAGGTCGTCGACGACGACCACCAGCACGTTGGGACGGGAGGGCTGCGCCGCCCAGCTCGTGCCGACGAGCAGGGCAAGCGTCAGTCGGCGCAGGAAGCGATGCATCCGGGCGGCTTCCTAGCGGGGGAGGGCCCCGCGCCACCCCGCCCGCCACTGCGTCATCAACCGTTCCACGAGGGGCTGCTGCCCAGCCTCGGCCGCGAGGTTCTGGTTCTCCTGCGGGTCGGCTTGGTGATCGTAGAGCTCGACGGCCTCCACCTTCGCGGAGTTCCCCCGCTCGACCCAGACCGTGAAGCGGTGTCGCTCGGTCCGCATCGAGTAGCCCATCAGATTGCGGCCGCCATTTGCTCGTGGATACTGGCTGAAGGCGGCGGTCTTCCACGCGCGATCGGGTTGTTCTAGGACGGGTTTGAAGCTCAGGCCCTCGAGGTGGCCGGGCAGCGGCAAGCCGGCGAGGTCGGCGAGGGTCGGATAGATGTCGACGAACTCCACCAGCGCCCGCGACTTGGCGCCGGCCGTCCCCAGCCACGGGGCGGAGAGCAGGAGCGGGGCGTTGGTGTCGTTCTCGGAGTTGGAGTGTTTGCACCAGGCATCGTGCTCCCCGAGCTTCCAGCCGTGATCGCCCCAGAGGACGATCATCGTGTTCTGCCTCAAGCCGGAGCGCTCGAGCTCGTCGAGCACGCGGCCGAGCTGCGCGTCCATATAACTGATCGCGGCATAGTAGCCGTGCTTGAGCTGGCGGGCGAGTTCATCGGGGATCGGGCCCTCGGGAATCGC
>JBILWD010000368.1:0-3350 GCA_044370095.1 Opitutaceae bacterium
TGTTTGGCACCGTCGCCGGGCTGCACCTGGCTTGGCGCGAGCACGGTCGGCGTCCGTGGAAGGAGCTGGTCCTGCCGGCGGTCCGGCTCGCGCGGGAGGGCTTTGAGGTCACCCACGGCCTCGCGCGTTCCCTCAAGGGCGTCCTTCCCCAGCTCAGCCGGTATCCGGCCTCGTTGGCCCAGTTCTCCAAGGGGGGCGTGCCCTACGAGGCCGGGGACATCCTGCGGCAACCGGATCTCGCGCGCACCCTTGAGCGGATCGCGGAGCAGGGGCCGGAGGGCTTTTACGCCGGGGAGACCGCCGAGCTCATCGAGCGGGAGATGCGGGCGAACGACGGGCTCATCACAAAGGCGGACCTGCGAGGGTACCAGGCCCGCAAGCGCGAGGTGGTCCGGGGCACCTACCGCGGTCACGAGATTCTAGGGATGCCCCCGCCCAGCTCCGGCGGGATCGCGGTGATCCAGATGCTCAACATCCTTGAAGGCTATGACCTGAAGGCGCTCGGCCACGGCTCGGCCGCCGTGGTGCACCGGATGGCCGAGGCGATGCGGCGCGCGTTCGCCGACCGCGCCCGGCACATCGGAGACCCGGACTTCAACTCGGACCTCCCGGTCGCCCGTCTCCTCTCGAAGGAGTATGCGGCGGAACTGCGGCGCACGATCAATCTGCAGCGCGCGTCGGTCTCCTCCCCCGCCTCTTTCACCTGGCCCGAAGAGTCCCCCGAGACCACCCACCTGTCGGTGGTCGACCGGGACCGCAACGCGGTCGCGCTGACCTACACGCTCGAATACGCCTACGGCTCCTACATTGTGGTACCCGGCGCCGGTTTTCTGTTCAACAACGAGATGGGTGACTTCAACGCCGCGCCCGGGCTCACCGACGACAAGGGACTCGTCGGGACGAAGCCCAACCTCGCGCAACCGGGCAAACGGATGCTCTCCAGTATGTCGCCCACCATTGTCGTGAAAGACGGGCAATTGCTCCTCGTGACGGGTTCGCCCGGCGGGCGGACGATCATCAACACGGTCCTCGGCACGATCCTTAACGTCGTCGACTGGGGGATGAACGCGCAGGAGGCGGTCGACGCCGGACGGATCCATCACCAGTGGCTGCCGGATCGCATTGTGCAAGAGCGTCACGCCCTCTCTGCCGATACCCTCGCGCTGCTGCGCGGGCTGGGGCACACGGTAGTTGAGGCGCCGGCCAACCAGGGGGCTGCCGAAGTGATCCTGCACCGGGCAGCGGAGGGCCTGCTTGAGGGCGGGTTCGATCGACGTCCCCCCGACGGCGCCGCGGTCGGCCGTTAGTTCGTGGTCTTCCCGCGGGGCCGCAGCAGCGCGGCGACCCCGACGGTGATGAGGAAGCCGATCAGGGTGAACCAGGGCCAGAAGACCTCGCCCCCGAAGGTGCGCAGCCACCATTCGCGCGTAGCGGGGACGGTGGCGGGCCAGTAAATCAGGTTCATCGCCGCGAAGGAGGTCAGCATCCCCGCGACCGCCGCCCGCGGCCCAACGCCGCGGCCGAACATCGCCAACGCGAGCCCGCCGAGCAGCGCGCCGCTGGTCAGGCCGCGCAGCGAGAACGCCGCGTTCAGGACGAACGTCACCTCGCGCGTCAGCCAGGCGACGAAGACCAGCACCCCGGCCCAGACGAGAGTTGAATGGCGGCTGAAGCGGAGGAAAAACTCGTCCGGACGTCCGGGAAGCGCCGGCTTGAGGAAGTCCATCGTCGAGACGGAGGCCAGGGCGGAAACGGCCGAGCTGATGGAGGACATCGCGGCGGCGAGGATGGCGACGATCAGGAAACCCTTCATCAGGTGGGGCATCTCCGTGACGATGTAGATCGGAAAGATGAAGTCGTTCGACTTGATGCCCGGCCGACTCTCGGGGAGCGGGATCTGGAAGGGGTGGCTCTGGTAGAAGACCCAGAGCAGCGTGCCCACGAGCAGAAAGAGGAGGAAGAGCGGAAAGATGAGGACCGCGCTGAACACTAGGGCGCGCCGCCCTTCCGCCACGTTCCGGCACGCGAGTACGCGCTGCACGATCAGTTGGTCCGCCCCGTGGGAGGACAGCACGAGGAAGGTGCCACCGATGAGCCCCATCCACACGTTGAAGGGCGCCCCCAGCGTGAAGTCGGTGCGGAGCCATTCAGTCTTCCCGGCCGCCGCCGCCTTGGCGAGGCCCCCGGCCAGGCCGCCCTCGATCATCCCCGCGAGGTGCACCAGGGCGAACATCCCACCCGCGATGAACAGCACCATCTGCACCGCGTCGGTCCAGACGACCGCCTTCATCCCGCCGATGTAGGTGTAGACCACCGACAGGACCACAAAGAGCAGGATCGCACCCAGAATCGGGTCCGTGAGGCCGCCCAGGCTGCAGATAGCGTCGCCCAGCATCAGCCGGATGGGGATGCAGGCCACATAGACCCGGACCCCGGCGGACAGGGGCTCGAGAAACAGGAAGAGGGCCCCCGCCAGCCGGCGCGGGCCGCGCCCGAGGTGCTGCTCCAGCAGCTGGTAAGGGGAGAAGATCTCCCCGCGCAGGTAATGTGGGACCATCACCACCGCGAGGATCACCCGCGCGATCACGTACCCGAGGATCATCTGCAGGAACCCGAGGTTGCCTGCGTAGGCGATCGCGGGGACGCCGATGATGGTCAGCGCGCTCGTCTCGGTCGCGATGATCGAGGCGCCGATGCCCCACCACGGGATGTCGCGGCTGCCGAGGAAGTAATCCCGGGTGGTGCGCTGGTCCTTCCCGAACCACGCGCCCAAGGCGATCATCGCGACGAGGTAGCCGACGATGATGACCCAGTCGCCGACGCTGAAGTAAGAATTCATAGCGTGCCCGGAGCTAGCCGCGCCCGTGGGGGGCAGGCGAGGAATTTCCCGGGGCGGGCGGGAAGCGCGTTGCGGCGTGGCGGGATCCCGCCCAGCCTGCCGGACGTGACCCCGCGCCTCCTCCGCGTTCTTCTCCCGCTTGTCCTCGGGTTCGGTGGCCCGCTGCGTGCCGCGGAGGCGGCCGCCCCGGCCACCCTCGCCGAGCTGCAGGAACGGCTCGACCAACGCCTGCGCAGCGAGCGCTTCCGCGGCGGACTCTGGGGCGTGCAGGTGGTGTCCCTCGCCTCCGGGCGCGTCTGGTTCGAGCACGAACCCCGCCGGCTGATGAGCCCGGCCTCCAACAGCAAGCTCTTCGCCGGGGCGCTCGCGCTCGACGTGCTCGGCCCGGAGTACCGCATCCGCACGCCGGTGCTCGCCTCGGTGGCGGCCAATGCCGAGGGCGCGCTGTCCGGGGACCTGTTTATTGCCGGGCGGGGCGATCCCAGCTGGCGCACCCGCGGGACCGGCCGCC
>JBILWD010000369.1:0-3346 GCA_044370095.1 Opitutaceae bacterium
TACGATCCGGCTACCGCCGCCGCCGACGCCCTCGCGGCTGAGCTCGGCGTCCCCCGCGCCACCTCCCTCGCCGCGGTCACCGCTGCCGCTGACGTGATCTTCACGGTGGTGCCCGACGACGCCGCCCAGCTCGCGGTGTTCGCCGAACAAGGGGACTCGCTGCTCACGGGCGCCGCGGGCCGGATCTTCGTCAATTGCGCCACGCTCACGCCCGCGGTCCACCTGGAGGTGGAACGCCGCGCGCGCGCCGCCGGGGCCGGCTCCCTCGAGGCCTGTATGGCGTCGTCCATCCCGCAGGCGCGCGCCGGGACGCTCTACCTGATGTGCGGCGGCGACGAGGCCGCGTTCGCGCGGGTGCGGCCGATCCTCGCGGACCTTTCTTCGGCCCTCCGCCACCTCGGCCCCACCGGCCGCGCGGCGCAGGTGAAGGCGCTCGTCAATATGGTGATGAACATCAACACCGCGGGCCTCGCCGAGGGGCTGGGACTGGGCGCGGCCCTCGGCCTCGACCTCGACCTGCTGCGGGAGGTGTTCGCCCAGACCGGCGCCAACTCGCAGGTCCTGAAGACCGACGGCGAGGACATGCAGCACCGCGCGCACGACTGCTACTTCTCGGCGGCCCACGCCGCCAAGGACTCCACCATCGCGTGGACGCTCGCGGCGCAGGCCGGGCTGCACCTGCCCCTCGCCGCGGCGACCAAGCTGCAGTACGACCGGATGGTTGCGCTGCAGCTCGGCCAGCTCGACAAGAGCGGCGTCGCCGAACTGACCTTCAAGGGCCGGCACGCCTGAGCCCGGCGGCGCAGCGCGGCCCGGGTCGCGGCGTCAGTTCAGCTCGCGGATCGAGACGTTCCGGAACTGCACCAGGCTCGAGGCCGGGTTGTACTTGCCGTCCTTGAAGCCGCCGTGGTGCTGCAGCGCCAGCGGGCCCTTCTCCGGCACGCCCGGCAGCTGCGCGTTCTCGATCACGGTCTTCCCGTTGAGCACCACGGTGAGGCGGTCGCCCTTCATCGTGATCTCGAAGGTGTTCCACTCGCCGACGGGGCGGTCGGCCCGCATCTTGGGCGTCACGCCGGCGCGCACGGCCGCGGGCTGGTTGCGATCCATCCGGTAGCCGTAGACCTCGCCGGAGCCGATCGGCCAGCACCAGATGTTGATCTGCGCCTTGCTGCTGCCCCGGAGGTAGATGCCGGAGTCCGCGTTCGGCGTCGGCGTGGTGAGATCCTTGCCGTCGGGACCCTTCTTATGGGTGCCATCCGGGAGCACGGTCGGCACCGGATAGAGGCCGGTGGTCTCCTTGATCCGCCAGTCGAGGCGCAGGACGAAATCCTGGTACTCCTTCGCGCTCCAGAGGTTCTTGTCCCCGGCGGCCTCCGAGCGGGCGTCGTAATCGATGACGCCGTTGAGGACCTTCCAGTGGCCATTGTCGCCGGCGGGCACCTTCCAGTGGGTGAGGTCCTGGCCGTTGAAGAGGGAAACAAAACCGGCGTCGGCGGCCGGGAGGCTGGCGGTGGCGAGCGCGAGGAGGGCGGGGAGGAGGCGGAGGAGCTGCATGGGGGTTGGCGCAGCGTGGCAGGCGGCGGCGCGGAGGCAAGGCGGGGCGCGGGCCCGGTTCCGCTCAGCCGCCCGCGGGCGAGGGTCGACGCGCGACCGGCACGAAGTACTCGAGGTAGCCGATGAGCATCTCGTCGGAGGTCTGCGGTCCCCAGCGCACGGTGCGGGTGGGGTCGGGATTGGCGGGATTGCCGGCGCTGTTGTCGAAGACCGCGGTCACGCGCACGGTGCTGCCGCGGGGGAGCAGCCGCGGCTGGCGCAGGTCGTAGCGCAACTGCCAGTTGAAGTCGTAGGCCGGCAGGTCGAGGAGGACTTCGGGCGCGCCCTCTGGGGGGAGGAGTTCGAAGCGGAAGGCCTTCCCGCGCACGTGCAGGTGGGCCATCAGGCTGAGGAGCGGGAGATCGTAAGGCAGTCGCCGGCTGGCGGTCTCCACATGATGGGCGGCGCCGGGCGGGATCCGCAGGTCGCGATCCGGGATCGGCAGGGTCCGCACCTCGTATTGCGGCGGCGTCCGGGCGAACACCAGGCCGAGCTCGAGGCGCTCCCGCACCGGCCGGCCGCTCGGCGTGTAGTGGATCTGGAAGCTGATCCGCGCCCCCGCCGGCAGGCGCCGCGCGAAACCCTCGGGGTACGTGTGCGCGCCGTTGCCCGGCACGTACAGCGCCCAGTAGCCGGTCGCCCCTTCCTCGTGATCCCGCACCGCGCTGCCCGGGGCGTGGACGTTCACCAGCACGTGATGCACGACGTCGCGCGCGCTGGGCCGGATCTCGTAGGCCGACACCCACCGGTCCTCGGTCAGGGTCGTGGTCACGACGTCGAACTGGTACGGCATCACCCCGCCCGCGGGGATCGCGTAGGCGCGGCTGAGCGGCACCACGAGGTCCGGCTCGCCGATGGTCCACCCGGCCGGGAACCGGCGGGGCAGGGGAGCGTCGCGCGGATCGCCCTCCGGCCGGTCGGCCGACGTCAGCCACGCCAGCAGGTCCGCGCGGTCACGCTCAGGCAGCGAGCGGTCGTGGGCCCAAGGCGACGGCGTGCCCGGCGGCGGCGGGGCGGCGAACCACGGCGGCATGCTGCCCTCCTCGACGACGCGCTGGATGACGCGTGCCCGGTCGCGGACGGCGGCGAGGGAATCGAGGGCGAAGGGGGCCACGCCGCCCGGGTGGTGGCAGGAGACGCAGTGCTGCTGGAGGATCCGCGCGACCTCGCGGTGGTAGGTCACCGCGGTCGGGGCGCCCGTCGCCGCGGGGGCGGCCTCAAGGTCGCACCCGGGAGCCGCCGTGGCGGCGACGGCCGGGGGTTCCCCGCGGAGCAGGGCGGCCACGGCGCGCCGCAGGTGCGGTTGGCGCGGTTCCGGCAGGTTGCGGACAAGGTCGTACTGGTCGTCGAGGGCGCCCCGGTAGACGAGGGTGCGCGTCGCATCGAGGAGGAACACCTCGGTCGTCGAGCGCGCGCCGAGCGCGCCGGTCAGCGCGCGGTCCGCTTCGTGCACATACGGCGCGGTGAACGCGTGGCCGGCCCGTTGCGCCCGGATCGTCGCCGGGTCCTCGCTGGCGAACGGGTTGACCAGCACGAGTCCGATCCCCTGGGCGCGGAGCTCCGGCTCGAGGGCCGCCAGGCTGGGGAGGTAACGCTTGCTCAGCGGGCAGGTCGCGCTGGTGACGGCGATCACGAGGCCGGCTTGTCCCCGCCAGTCGCTCAACCGGTGCGCGCGCCCCTCGAGATCGCGGAACGTGACATCCGGCACCTGCCGGCCGACGCCGAGTTCCGCGGGGCGGGGGAGGGCTGGATC
>JBILWD010000118.1:0-10273 GCA_044370095.1 Opitutaceae bacterium
CGCCGCTTGCCGCGACGGGAATTCAGGGCGGTAGCGCCGTCGTCCGTTCGGTGCCGACGCATCGGGGATCCAGTAGCCCTCGATGTACCACTTGCCGTTTTTCTTCCTTTTGACCGTGAGTCTCGCGGTGCGGGGCATGGCTTGGAGAAGGGGTCCGGGGCGGATTTCGCGGGCGGAAACAGGATCCCAAAATTCTGGCACCTTAGTGGCACCAAGTCGAATTTCCGGCGATAAAAAAGAGGAGAAACGAGTTCGTTTTGTGACCCGATTTCTCCTCTGAAAATGGTGCCCAGGGGGGGACTCGAACCCCCATGCATAAGCACAGGCTTCTGAGACCTGCGTGTCTACCAGTTCCACCACCTGGGCATCTGACGACCTCGCCATCGGTCGGACCGACGGCGCGGAGGGGAGGAAGTACGGGACGAATTTCCCCGACGGCAAGCAGAATTCTGGCCGCGGCCCGCAGCCTTGCCTTCCTGCGCGCCGCGGGCCCGCATCAGCTATGCGCCCCGCCGCCTGGCTCCTCGCCCTCCTCGCCGCCCTGCCCGCGGCCGCCGCCACCCCCACGGCTCCCCTCCGCGTGATGTCCTTCAATATCCGCTACGGCACCGCGGCCGACGGCGACAACGCCTGGCCGCGCCGCACGGAGCTGGTTTACGACGTGATCGCCCGCTTCCAGCCCGACCTGATCGGCTACCAGGAGGTGCTCGATTTCCAGTTCGACGCCCTCGCCGCCCGCTTCCCGGAACTCGTCAGCGAAGGCGTCGGCCGCGATGACGGCCGCCGCAAGGGCGAGTTCTCCTCGCTCGCCTACCGCCGGGATCGCTTCACCCGCGTCGCCGGCGGCACGTTCTGGCTGTCGACCACCCCCGACGTGCCCGGTAGCAAGTCCTGGGATGCCGCGCTGCCCCGGATCTGCACTTGGGTGCGCCTGCGTGAGACCGCCTCCGGCCGCGAACTGGTGTTCGCCAACACCCACTTCGATCACCGCGGCCAGGTCGCCCGCCGCGAAGCCGCCCGCGTGCTCTCCGAGCGCCTCGGGCCCGTCGCGACCGGCATCCCCGCCGTGCTCACGGGGGATCTGAACATCACGGAGGACACGCCCGCCTTCCGCGTCCTGGTCGAACCGCCCGAGCCGTCTTGGGTGCGCTGGATCGACGCCTACCGTACGCTGCACCCGGAGCGCTCCCCCGACGAGGCCAGCTTCAACGGCTTCAAGGGCACCGTGCGCGGGAGCCGCATCGACTTCGTCCTGCACACCAGCCATTTCCGCGCCACCGCGGCGGCCATCGACCGCCACCAGCGCGAGGGTCGCTTCCCGTCGGACCACTACCCGGTCAACGCCGTCCTCGGTTGGTAGGCGGGCGCTTCCCCGGTTGACGCCGTCCGCTGGGCGGGCGAGGAAAAGGGTCCCCACTATGCGCTCCACCCCGCGCCGTTCGTTTCTCCGCCAAGCCCTCGCCGCCGCGGCGGCTCCCCTGATCGTCCCGGCCAGCGTCCTCGGTCGCGGGGGTGGCGTGGCTCCGAGCAACCGGATCGCCCTCGGCGGCATCGGCATCGGCCCGCGCGGCCGGATGGTGCTGTCTTCGATGCTGCCGGAGCGGGACGTGCAGTTCGTGGCCACGTGCGACATCCAGGCGACGATGCGCCGGTCCGTGCAGGAGTTGGTCGATGGCCATTACGGCACGCGCGGGTGCGCGACGCACCGGGACCTCCGGGAACTGCTGGCGCGGCCGGACCTGGATGCGGTGCTCATCGCGACCGGGGACCGCTGGCACGCGCTGGCTTCGATCCTCGCGGCGCGGGCCGGCAAGGACATCTATTGCGAGAAGCCCTGTGGCATCACCGCGGGGCTGTGCCGGGACCTCGACGAGACCATCCGCCGCACGGGCCGCGTCTTTCAGGCGGGCACCCAGCGCCGCAACGTTCCGAACTTCGAGTTCGCGGTGCACCTGGCCCGGAGCGGCCGCCTCGGTCGCCTGCACACGCTGCACGCCTCGATTTACCAGCTCGAATCCAACACCACGTGGCTGCCCGCCGAGCCCGAGCCGTTGCGGGACGAGATCGACTGGGACCTGTGGCTGGGCCCGGCGCCTTGGCGGCCTTACAATTCGGCGTATGTCGTGCAGCGCCGGTGGCGGGGGTACTATGATTTTGATTCGGGCGCGAAGCTGCTCGATTGGGGTGCGCACACCGTCGACCTCTGCCAATGGGCCAATGCGGCCGACGGCAACTCGCCGGTGGAGTACGTGCCTGACGGCCCGCGGATTCACGCGCGCTACGCCAACGGCGTGCGGCTGGTGATGCGGCCTGACGGATGGATTGGGCAACCGGCGAGCGGCGGCGCGGGGAACTTCGCGGTGGGCTCGACGGGCACCTGCCCGGTGCGGTTCGAGGGCGACGAGGGCTGGGTGGAGACCGGGGACAACGGGAGCGTCGAGCTGTATCCGGCATCGCTGCGGCAGGAGTGGCGGGCCTTCACTCTGCGGGGCACCGACCCGGCGCGGCACACGCGGGAATTCCTCGACTGCGTGAAGTCCCGCGGCCGGCCCGCGGCGCACAGCGGTGTGATGCGGAGCTCCCACGTGGCGTGCCACGCGGCGGCGATTGCTTGGCTGCTTGGCCGGCCGCTGCGCTTTGATCCCGCGCGGGAGGAGTTCCTCGGGGACGAGACCGCGAATCGGATGCGCCGCCGCGCGCCGCGCGAGCCCTGGCAGGTCTAAGCTTCCGATGCGTACCCCGGCTTCCCTGTATTGGCTGTTGTGTCTGTCGGCCGCGGCGCAGGCCGCGCCTGCGCCCGGGCCTGCGGAGTGGCTCGCGGTGGTCCGCGGCGGCGGGGACGAGGCGGCCCGCGCGCGCGCCCTGCAGCAGCTGGCCGTCGCGGGCGCGCCCGAGGCGTTGCCGGAGTTGGGTGCCCTGCTGGGTGATCCGCGGCTGGGCCAGTACGCGCGCGATGCCCTGCAGCAACGCGGGGATGAGCCGGCGCGGGCGGTGTTGCGCGCGGCGCTCGACCGGCTCAATGGCCCCGCGTTGGCGGGCGTGATCGGGACCCTGGGGCACCTCGGCGATGCGGGCGCGACCGGGCGTCTGGTGGAATTCGCGGGCGGAGCGGACGAGGCGAGCGCGGGCGCAGCATTGCTGGCGCTGGGGCGGATCGGCGATCCGGCAGCGCGGGCTGCGGTGGTCGCGGCCCTGCGGGATCCGCGGCCGACGCGCCGGGACGCAGCGGCGGAGGCGGCGCTGCGGATCGCGGAGACCCTTCGTGGAGCGGACGCGGCGGCGGCGCGGGAACTCTTCGCGACGGTGGCCGCGGCCGAAGTGGCGGCGGTGTGGCGCGGGGCGGGTGCGCGCGGGACGCTGCTGCTGGCGGGGGATGCGGCGCCGGGCCTGCTGGCGGCGCGGTTGCGCCAAGGTGACGCGGCGGAACGCGATTTGGTGCTGGGGGTGGCCCGCGAGTTGGGTATGCCGGGCGTGGCGGTGGCGCTGGCGGGGGAGTTGAACGCGTTGCCGCCACCGTGGCAGGCGGCGGTCGCCGTGGCGCTGGCGGATTTGGGGGGGCCGGGCGCGCTGGCCGCGCTCGAGACCTTGGCGCGGGAGGGCAAGGCGGAGGCGCGGGAGACGGCGGTCACGGCGCTGGGCCGGCGCGGGGTCGAGACGAGCGTCCCGCTGCTCTTGGCGGCGACGCGCGAGGAGCCGGCCGGCCGGCTGGCGGCGGCGGCGTGGGCGGCATTGGTGCGGGTGCCGGCGGCGGGCGCGGGGGCGGCTTTAGTGGCGGAGTTACCTGGGGCGGAGCCGGCCCGGCAAGCGAAGCTCCTGAGCGTGCTGGGGGAGCGGCGTTTCGCGGGGGCGGCAGATGCGTTGTTGCGGTTGGCGGCGGGTGCTGAGCCGGTGGCGGCTGCGGCCGCCTTGCGGGCGCTCGGCCTGTTGTTACCGCCGGAGCGCCTGCCGGACTTGGTGCAATTGGCGCCGCGGCTAAGGGACGAGGAGCGGCGGACCCTCGCGGACCGGGCGATTGTGACCACCGCGATGAAGGTGGCTGATCCCGTGCGGCGCGCGGAGCCGCTGCGCCGGGCGTTCGAGGAGGCGACCGATCCTGCGACGCGCCGGGCGCTGGTCCGTCCTCTCGGGGCGCTGATGCGGGCGACCGGCGGGCGCCACGAAGTTTTCTTTAGCCTGCAGGCGGCCCTGCGCGATCCGGACGCGGGCGTGCGGGAGGCGGTGCTGGCGGCCTTGGCGGCGTGGCCGGACGCGGCGCCCGTATCGACGCTGCTGGCCGAGGCGGCGCGCGCGGAGGCCAGCGAGGCCGAGCGTGGCGTGGCCTTGGCGGGGGCGTTGCGGCTGGCGGCCAATGTGGCGGCCGGGCGGGAGCGTTCGCCGCTGGATGTCGTGGGGGCCTTTCGGGCGGCGGCGGGTTTGGCGCGCACGCCGGCGGAGCGGCGCGAGTTGGTCGGGAGCCTCGCCAGCCTGCGCCACCCGGACGTGGCGGGCCTGCTGGCGCCCCATTTGAATGATCCGGAGGTGCGGGAGGAGGCGTCGCTTGCGTTAGTGCAGGCCGCGGCGGGTCTGACTGGACCGACGCACCTACCGTTGGTGCGGCCGCTGCTGGAACGGGTGGCCCGGGAAGCGAAGGACGAGGACGTGCGCCGCCGGGCCGCCCGCCTAGCCCGTGGGGAGGCGCCCGTGCCCAAGGGGAAGGCCGCGAAGGCGGGGGCCGGGCCGGCGCCGGCCGCGAGTGGCGGGAAGCCGGGACCCGTGTTCAACGGCGTGGATCTCACGGGCTGGGATGGCGATCCCGGCGTGTGGCGCGTGGTGGACGGGGTCATCGTGGGTGGCAATCCCCGCGGCAACCCGCGCAATGAGTTCCTCGCGATGACGCGGCGCACTGGGGACTTCGTGTTGCGGCTCGAGTACCGCCTCACCGGCACCGAGGGGTTCGTGAACGGCGGGGTGCAGGTCCGCAGCGAGCGGATCGAGGATCCCGCGCACGAGATGAGCGGGTATCAGGCAGACGTTGGTGCGGGCCATTCCGGGAGCCTGTACGATGAGTCGCGGCGGAAGCGTTTCCTGGCGCGGGCGACGGAGGAGCAGGTCCGGCGCCTGGAACGGCCGGGCGAGTGGAACCGCTACGAGATCCGGTGCACTGGGCCGCGGGTGGAGATTTTCCTCAATGGCGAGCGGACGGTGGACTACACCGAGACCGAGCCGGGGGTGGTGCCGGCGGGGCGCATCGCCCTCCAGATCCACGGCAAGTGCAAGGCCGAGATCGCGTTCCGAAAGCTGGAGCTCGACGAGCGCTAGGAAGTCCGGTCGCCCGGAAGGAGTACAGGAACGCAGCCGGAAAGACGGCGGGCTGGGGTAGCCGGGGCGCGACGCCCCGGTCCGCGCCGTCGGAAACGAACGCCCCTCGTCCTTGGCTGATCGATGTCGCAGACATGGATCGTACGGGATGCTGCCCTCGCGATGGAAGCTGTGGCATCGCTCCGCGGACGGGCCCTCGGTAGCCACGGCCGGGGCGACACGCCCCAGCTACACCGGGTGGACGCCGGCGCTCGCCTCCGCGGCGGCTCAATCGCCGAGGTGGCGTCCCGGGACGAGGTAGCCTTGCACGTAGTCGCGGACGGCTTCGGCGAGGGGCGTGACGGGCCGGGTGTAGCCGGCGGAGCGGAGTTTCCCGATGTCGGCGCGGGTGTAATACTGGTACTTCCCGCGGAGGGCCTCGGGCATCGGGATGAAGTCGATCTGCGGCTCGCGGCCGAGGGCGGCGAAAAGGGCGCGGGTGAGGGCGAGCCAGGTGTTGGCTTCGCCGCTGCCGAGGTTGAAGAGGCCGCCGGCGGTGAGGCCCGTCGGGTTTTCCGCGAAGTGGAGCGTCATCTCCACCGCATCCTTCACGTAGAGGAAATCCCGCTGCTGCTCCCCGTCCCGGTAGTCGGGGTGGTGGCTCTGGAATAGCTGCACGCGGCCGGTGGCCTGGATCTGGCCGCAGGCCTTGTGGACCAGCGAGCGCATATCGGCCTTGTGGGCCTCGTTCGGGCCGAAGACGTTGAAATACTTCACTCCGACGAGGCGGTCCAGCCAACCGGCCCGCTGGGCGTGCAGGTCGAAGAGGTGCTTCGAGTACCCGTACATATTCAGCGGCCGCAGTCGGGCCAGATTGGGATCGCGGTCGTCCATCCCCTGCGCACCGTCCCCGTAGGTTGCGGCGGAGGAGGCGTAGACGAACCGGCTGCCGCGGGCGAGGGCCCAGGCCGCGAGCTCCTTGGTTACGGTGAAGTTGTTGTCCGCGAGGTAGCCGGCGTTGCGCTCGGTCGTGGCGGAGCAGGCCCCGAGGTGAAACACGGCCGAGAAACGGCCGAAGGCGTCCGGGTCGCGGGCGAGGGTGGCGCGGAAACGGTCGGCCTCGACGTAATCGGCGAAGCGCAGCGGCGTGAGGTTGCGCCACTTCTCGTCGGAACCAAGGAAATCGGTCACCACGATATCGGAGTGGCCGCGCTGGTTGAGGGCCCAGACGAGGGCGCTGCCGATGAAGCCGGCTCCGCCGGTGACGAGGATCCGTCCGGATAAGGCGCTCATAAGGGGATCAGGAGTCGCGGGAGAGTTCGCGGGAGCGGGCGGTGGCGGCCTGGACGGTGGCCGCGAGGAGGGGGCGGAAACCGCCGGCGGCAAGGACTTGGAGGCCGGCGTAGGTGGTGCCGTTCGGGGAGGTGACCTGGTCGCGGAGGGCCTCGGGGGGTGTGCCGGAGGTGGCGAGCAGCTTGGCGGAGCCGTGGAGCGTTTCGAGGGCGAGCTGCCAGGCAGTCTCGCGGGGCAGGCCCGCGGCTTCCCCGGCATCGCGCAGGGCGGCCGCGAACTCGAACACGTAGGCCGGGCCGCTCCCGCTCAAGCCTGTCACCGCATCCAGTTTTTCCTCCGCCAGTTCCAGCACGGTGCCGAGAGCGCCGAGGATGGCCTCGACGGCGGCGCGGTCGGCGGGGGCGAGAGGGGTGCGGGCGCACCAGGCGGTGACTCCGGCGCCGATCTGGCCGGGGGTATTGGGCATCGCGCGGACGAGGTTACGGGCCCGGGGGAGGACTTGGGCGAGCCGGTCGAGGCGCTTGCCGGCGAGAATGGAAATCACGAGCCGACCGGCGGTGAGTTCGGCGAGTTGCGGGTCGAGCGTCGCGAGTTGCTGGGGCTTGCAGGCGAGGACCACGATGTCAGCCCGGCCGAGCAAGGCGGGGAGATCCGCGGCGGCGTGGACGCCTGTACGGGTGGCAAGGAGCGCCGCCGTGCCGTCGCCTCCGTCGATGCAGTGCAGGGCCGTGGGCGGGCGGACGTGGCGGCTGAGGAGGCCGTCGACGATGGCGGAGGCCATCCGGCCGGCGCCGAGGAACGCGATGTCGCTCATACGATCAGGAGGTGCGGGGGCGGGAGGTGAGCGGGTGGGTGAACACGGCGGTGGTGCCGCCCCCGGCCTGCGGGGTCACCGAGATCTCGCCGCCGAGGGCGCGCACGGCGTTGCGGGCGATGGTGAGGCCCAAGCCGGAGGCTGGCTGGTCCTTGGTGCCGACGAAGGGTTCGAACACGCGGTCCTGGATGGCCGGGTCGACGCCGCGGCCCCGGTCGAGGACGCGGAACTCCACTTGGTCTGCGCCGCCCGGGCGGGCGAGGCGCCGCGCCTCGAGGCGGAGGGGGCGCTCGGTGGCGTCCGCGGGGTAGGCATCCCAGCCGTTATCGAGGATCCGGGCGAGCGCGTCCTCGATCGCCTCCCGATGCGTCGGCACCGTGAGGTCGGGGCAGTCCGTCTCGATCGTGACCGGGGCCCCGGGACGGTGGTCCGCGTGGAACCGGGCGACTGCGCCGGCCAAGAGGCAGCCCACAGTGGTGGGGGTCGGGCCGGGCCGGGCGCGCGCGGCGACGGTGGAGAGCTGCCGGACGAGCTGGATCACCTTCTGGAGCGAGTCGTCGACATTCTGGATGTGGCGTCGGACCTTTTCGGGGTCATCGCTGACCGTGCGCACCAGCTCCGCATAGCCGAGGACGACGCCGAGGAGGTTGTTCAGGTGGTGGGTGACCCCTTGGGCGGCGGCGCCGACCAGCGCCCCCCGGCGGGTCTCGTCGAGGCGCGGGGCGAGTTCCGCGGTCTCCCGTTCCAGCCGCGCGAGGCGGAGGTGCAGGCGGATGCGGACCATCGTCTCGTCGAGGTCGATCGGCTTGACGAGGTAATCGGCGGCCCCGGCCGCGCGGCCTTCTTGGCGGTGTTCTTTCGAGGGGCTGGCGGTGAGGAAGATCACCGGGATGTCCCGGGTGGCCGGGTCGGCCTTCAGTTGCCGGCAGGCAGTGAGGCCGTCCATATCCGGCATCAGGAGGTCCATCAGAATCAGGTCCGGCCGGGCGTTGTTGGCCTGGGCGAGGGCCTCGCGGCCGCTGGGGGCGGTGAGGACCTGCATTCCCTCGCGCTCCAGCTTCAGCCGGAGCAGCTGGACGTTGATCGCTTGGTCGTCGACGACGAGGATCCGGGGCACGCTCATCGGGCGGGGGCGGGCGGGTGGAGGAGGCGGGCCTTGACCGTGTTTTTCATCAGCATGGCGACCGTCATCGGGCCGACGCCGCCGGGCACGGGGGTGATGAGGGAGCAGCGGGGCGAGACGGACGGGAAGTGGACGTCGCCGGTGAGGCGGTAGCCCGTCTTGCGGGTCGGGTCGGGGACGCGGTTGATGCCGACGTCGATGACCACGGCGCCGGGTTTGACCATCTCGGCGGTCACGAATTCCGGCCGGCCGATGGCGGCGATGAGGACGTCTGCCAGGCGGGTGAGGGCGGGGAGATCGGGGGTAGCCGAATGGCAGATCGTGACCGTACCGTTGGCGCCGGCGCGCTTTTGGAGGGCGAGCAGGGCGACGGGCTTGCCGACGATGAGGGAGCGGCCGAGCACCACGACGTGTTTCCCCCGGAGGTCCACCCCGCTGCGGGCGAGCAGCTCCATAATTCCCGCGGGGGTGCAGGCGACGAAACCAGTGTCATCCTCCTGGGCCACCTTACCGAGGTTTACCGTGTGGAAGCCATCGACGTCCTTCTCCGGGGCGACCCGGCGGAAGACGGCGACCTCATCGAAGCCCTTGGGCAGCGGCGACTGGATCAAAATCCCATCTACCCCGGGGTCGGCGTTGAGGTCATCGATGAGCTGGCAGAGGTCGGCCTGGCTGATCGTGGCGGGCGGGAGGAGGATGCGGCTGGTGACGCCGATCTCGGCCGCGGTCTGCTCCTTCTTGCGCACGTAGGAGACGGAGGCCGGGTCGTCGCCGACGCGGACGAGGGCGAGGCAGGGGGGGCGGCCGGGGAGGGTGGCGACCTGGGCCTTGAGCTCGGCGATGAGGGAGGCGGCGATGCGGTTGCCGTCGATCAATTCCATTGGAGTCAGCGGAGCTGGAGGGTCTCGACCGTCAGGATGATTTCGCGGCCCTCGGGGCCGGGGCGGGCGGTGCCGTAGACGTTGACGGGCAGATCGACGTATTTCTCCACCTGCTCCGTCTGGAGTAGGCGGGAGACATCGAGGTAGGCGAAGCGTTGGCCGGAGTCATCCAGGAGCGCGTAATCGTAGGGGCGGCGCGGGGCGAAGGGGCGGCGGGTGGAGACGAAGCGGCCGGCGTACTGGCGGGGCAGGGAGCTGCTGCCCCCGTCGCCGAGGTTGACCATCGCGACGGCTTGGCCGGCCGTAGCGGCACCGTAAACGCCGGGATTCACTGGGGAGGGAGCGGTTGCGCCTGCGGGGGTCTCCGGGCGGGCGGGGGCGGGGACTGGGGCAACGCTGCTGGTCTGGATGAAGCCCACGAGCGGGCGCTCGAGGCTAAGCTGGGTCCAGCGGCCGCGGATGCCGGTGAGGGTGGCCTTTTCGGCGGGACCGGCGGTCACTAGGATCGGGGCGTCCGCCTTGGGGGCCTGGCGGAGGGCGGCGCCGGGGCGGACGTCGAGGCTCTTGGTGAGGTCCTTGTTTTCGACGTAGACCTCGAAGGGGCCGGGTAACTCGACGGCCAGCCAGCCGGCGGGGGCGGTCGCACCGGGGGCGGGGCGGGGCTCCTCCCCGGCTTTCAGGTAGGTCGCCACGGCGCTCTGGGTGGACGCTTCGACGTGGACGGCGGTGGTCGCAGGCAGGCCGGCGCCGGGGGCGAGAGGGGCGAGGGCGACCGTGAGGGTGGCGAGGGCCAGCAGTCTAGGCTTCATGCGCAGGGGCGAAGGTTCTGGTGGCGCGCGGGGCAGCGACCGCCTCGTGCGGGGCGTGCGGGGTGCGGGGGTTTAG
>JBILWD010000119.1:0-10267 GCA_044370095.1 Opitutaceae bacterium
AAAAGACGGAGAAAATGATGCAATCGAAGATTAAATTGAGCCAAGATTTTCAGCGGAGGGCTATTGTTTCGCGGGCACTCTTTCCGTCGAGCGGCGTGGGAGCGAAGGACGCTTCACCGTTGAAAATGAATGGCAGAAAGCGGCGGAGCGCTACGCCCGTGAAGGCGGTGGCGGTTGAGGCCGTGGAGGCGGTGGAGGTGCCTTTGGGGTGTTTTCTCCTGGATCGGGATGGTCGGGTGACGTGTGCCAACGGGTCGGGTCTGGGGTTGCTGCGCCGGCAGCGGCTCGTGGGGCGGGGCAGCCTGCGGTTGGCCGCTTGCGTGCACCCGGCAGACCGGCGGCGGTTCCGCGCCTTGCTCCACGCGGCCATTCGCGGTGGGTCGCCGGAGCCGGAGGAATTTTGGCTCCACCCTCGGCGCTCGGTACCGCGCTGCATGCAACTGGCGGCAGCGTCGCATCCCGAGGGGTGCACGGTGGTGGCGCTGGATGTCACCTCGCGGAAGGCGGGCGAGTTATCGCTCGGTCGCCGCAATGAGGAGCTCGCGCGGCAGTTGACGGAGGCGGAGGAGCAGTTGCGGGTGGGCCTCGCGGCGGTGGGCCGGCGGGAGCGGCAGCTCTCGGAGATCTTCAGTTCCGCACTCGACGCGATTGTCCTGCTGTCCCCGGAAGGCAAGATCGTGCGCTTCAATCCGGCGGCCGAGCGGATGTTCGGCTGGTCCTCCCAGCGGGTGGCGGGCCAGCCGATCACGGTGTTGGTGCCGGCGCGGCATCGTTTAGCCATCCGGCAGGACCTGCGGCGGGCGGCGATCCACGGGTGTGTGCACATTGACACCTTGCCGCCCCGGATGGCGATGCGCGCGGATGGCACGGAGTTTCCGGTCGAGGCGTCGTTCGCGCGGACGGGCGAAGGAGCCGCGGCCTGCACGGTCGCCTTCATTCGGGATGTGACCGAGCGGGTGCAGGCGTTGCGCGGGATGGTGGAGAATTGGCGGGCCCTGACGGATTTCTTTAATGCGGCGCCGCTCGGGCTGCTCTGGTTGCGGCCGGACGGCGAGGTCGAGCGGGTAAACGACGCCGAGCTCGAGATTCTGGGCCGGTCGCGGGACGAGGTGATGGGGCAGCGGCTGGATGCATTTCACGTCGAGGAAGGCGGGATCGCCGGGCTCCTGCGGGGCGTGGCCGCCGGCGAGACCCTGTGCGACCAGCGGTTTCAGGTGCGGCGCGCGGACGGTTCGCTGCGGCACGTCCTGATCGACGCCAATGGCTCGTGGCGCGAGCGGAAGCTGACCCATTGCCGCTTTTATGTCCGGGACATCACCCCGCGGGTCGACCTGGAGCGCGAGGTGCTGACCATTGCGGAGCGGGAGCAGGAGCGGATCGGGCACGAGCTGCACGACGATCTCTGCCAGCAGCTGACCGCGATCGAGTTTATGAGCGAGTCGGTTGCCGGGCGGATCGCCGGTCGGGATCCCCGGGTCGCGCGCGAGTTGCGGGAGATCTCGGGCCTGTTGCGTTCGGCGAACCGGCAGACGCGGGAGATCGCCCGGGGGCTGTCGCTGCACGCCGTGCTGCACCGCGGCGGCTTGGCGGCGGCGTTGAAGGACTTCGCGCTCCAGATTCGGAAGGTGTACCACTGCCGTTGCCGTTTCACTAACCGGACGGAGGTGGTGATTGTGGATCCGCTGTTGTGCACGAACCTGTTTCGGATCGCGCAGGAGTCGGTGACCAACGCTCTGCGGCACGGCCGGGCCACGCGCCTCGAGCTGGTGCTGGCGGAGAGCCGCGGCGATCTGGTGCTCGAGGTGGTGAATAACGGCCGACCCTTGCGGGCCAAAGAGGGAGGCGGAATGGGCCTCCGCATTATGCGGTACCGGGCCGACGTGATCGGCGGCCGGCTGGAGGTGGTGCCCCGGGCCCGCGGGCTGGCGGTCGTATGCACCGTTACAGACGCGATCACCGTGGCCCGCGGCCGAGCCCCCGTTTCCCGATGAAAGACCGCCCTTCTGCTCCCCGCTCCGCGGCCGCCGCCAAGCGCATTCTCGTGGTGGATGATCACCCGATGACCCGCCACGGGGTGGCGAGTCTCCTGCAGCAGCAGCCCGGCTTGAAGGTCTGCGGCGAGGTCGACTCCGCCCGGGCGGCGCTCGCCGCGGTGCGCGCGGAGCCGCCGGATCTCGTGGTTGTGGACCTGAGCCTGGGGGAGCGAAGCGGTCTCGAGTTGATCAAGGATTTGCACGCGCTGCACCCGGAGGTGCCCATCTTGGTCTTCTCGATGCACTACGAGAGCCTGTATGCGGAACGGGCGCTGCGGGCGGGGGCGCGCGGTTACCTGATGAAGAGCGAGGGCGCGGCCCCGCTGATCGCGGCGGTGCGGGCCGTGCTGCAGGGCAAGGTCTACCTCAGCGATGCGATGCGGGACCGTGCGGTGCACCAGTTCTCGCGGGGCGCGGCGCAGACCCCGCGCGACAATGCGAGCCTGCTGAGCGATCGCGAACTGGAGATCTTCGAGCTGATCGGGCAGGCTCTGGGCACCCGGCAAATCGCCCGCCGGCTGCGCGTGAGCGTGAGCACCGTCGAGACCCATCGCTCGCACATCAAGGAGAAGCTGGGCCTGAAGAATTCCACGGAACTGGTGCACGCGGCCGCGAACTGGGGCGGAGGGGGGGCGTTGTGAGCCGGTACCTCGTGGTTTCCGCGAGGATGCGCTCGCCGGGGGCACGATTCACCGGTGCCCGTCCCCCTGCTATAACAAGGGCGATGAAAGAAGACGTGTTGATCGCCTGCCCGAGTTGCCTGCCGCCGTCCCGCGCGGTCGGCACCGTGGCGGATTGGCCCGTCGAGCCGCGGCTGGCCTGCCCCCTCGGGCGCGCCACCCGGCTCATCCCCGTCTCGCGCCGGGACGGGTTGGTCGAGTGTCGTCCGGCGCAGGCGGGGCACTGCCCGAACTTTATGTCTTTCGGCGGCGGTTTCTTCTGCCGGGCCCACCTCGGGGTGGCCGCGGAGAACGGTCCGCGCCAGCCGTGACCCTTATGCCCTCCCTCGCTCCCGTCCGTCCAGCGCCCCTGCGCCGCCGTCCCCGTCGTCCCGTCTCTTTTCCCTCCGCTCCCGCCATACCCACCCTCGCCGCACCCGTTCCCGAGGTCCTGCAGGACCAGCCCGGCACCGCCGTGCTCCCCGTCGAGACCCTCCAAGTCCTCATCGGCTTTGACGACCAACCCGCCTTCCAGCGGGCGATGCGCCTCTGCGTCCGCGTGTTCAGCGAGTTTGACGGCGGCCTCGATGTCCGGCCGGTGCCGTGGAACTTTAGTTACCTCTCCCTGCCCGAGTGGCGGGCGCTGGCGGCGGTGGACGCGGCGGCGGCGGACATCGTGATCGTGTCGGCTTCGCGCGTAGACGAGTTACCGGCCGGGGTGGGGGACTGGGTAGAGCTGTGCCTCGCCGCGCCGCGCACCACCACCGGGATGCTGGTGGCGCTGGTGGGCGATCCGGCGGACCACGGTCCTGGGCCGACGCGCGTGCGGGCTTTCCTCCGCGAGGTGGCCGAGCGCGAGGGATTCTCCTTCCTCGCGCCCTGAGCCTTCCGGGGCGCGGGCGACCTCAAGCCGCCGCGCGCTTGGTCGCCGGCCACCACTGGTAGAGGAAAAAGTACACCAGCACGCCGGTCACGCTCACGTAATACCAGATCGGGAAGGTCCAGCGCGCCCAGCGGCGGTGGCGCTCAAAGTCCCCCTGCAGCGCCAGCCAGAACGTCCTCGGCACCAGGTAGGCGATCGCGATCGCCAGCAGGATGTGGCTGATCAGCATCGTGTAGTACACGGTTGCGATCGCCCCGGTGCCCCCAAAGGGCGTGTGCACGCCCCGGACCAAAATCTTGTGGGCCACGTAGCCGACGAGGAACACCGCCGACACCGCTCCCGCCGAGAGCATCGCCGCCCGGTGGCGCGCCAGCGCCGCGGTCCGTTCCGGCCCCACCGGTTGCCGCAGCGCCTGCCGGATAAAGAGGAAGCCGCAGGTCATCAGGACCGTGGCCAAGGCGTTCAGGCCGGCGTTGAGGGCGGGAATGTCGTGGAGGCTCATCGGAAAATCAGGCGGTCGGCGACCAGCGAACCCAGAACCAGCGGAAGATAAAGGATCGAGGTCAGAAAGAGCCGGCGCGCCGCGCGGTCCCGACCCTCGGGACGCAGGAAGACGATCGCCCGCCACAGGAACCACCCGCCACCCAGCGCGGCGACGCTCCCGTACAGCCAAGTCGCCAGGCCCCAATACACCGGGAGCACGCTGACCACGCCGAGCGCGACCGTGTTGACTAGGGCCCAGAGCGCCACCTTGCCGCCGGCCTCGTCTCGCACCGGGAGCATCGGGAAGTTGACCGCCGAATAATCCCGCCGGTACGTCCACGCCACGGCCATAAAGTGCGGAATCTGCCAAAAGTAGAGAATTGCGAACAGGATCCAGCCCAGCGTGCTCACGCGGCCCTCCCCGGCGCTCCAGCCGATGAGCGGCGGGAAGGCGCCCGCCACGGCGCCGATCTCCGTGCTCCAGACCGACCAGCGCTTGGCCGGGGTGTACCACGCGAGGTACGAGACGAGCGTCAGTAGCGTGAACAGCGCCGCCAGGCGGTCCACGCGGCCGAAGAGCAGAAACAGGGCGACGACGCACATCAGCGCGCCGAGGACGAACGCTGAGCCCGTGGGCACCTTACCCGTCGGGATGGGCCGGTCCGCGGTCCGCGCCATCCGCGCGTCGGTCTCGTGTTCCAGCCACTGGTTCAGCACTGCCACCCCACCGGCGGCGAGCGCGGTCCCCACCAGCAGCCAGCAGACCTCGGCGAGGTCGGACGCCGGCCTCGCCGCGTAGTACCCAACCAGCGCCGTCAGGACCGAGAGCAGGCTCAGCCGCGGCTTGGTGAGGGCTAGGTAATCGCGGAACGTCGCGGCGGCCGGCACACTCATCCGCGGGAAGGGGTGGCCAGCGGCGCCGGCCCGTCCAGTTGGTCGCGGTGTGCGACCCACGTGAGCCAGAAGGTAACGGCCAGCGTGAGGGCGCCGATCACGACGTGGGCGGTCGTCATCTCCGGGCGGCGCAGGGTCCAGATGACCATCGCCCCGAGCAGGATCTGCAGCACCAGCAGGGTGACGAGGGCCGCGGCGCCGGCGCGCATCCCCGGGCCGGAGGCAGGGTCGCGGCGGATGGTCCAGACGAACCAGGTGAGCGCTACGGCGAGGATCACCGCCATCACCCGGTGAGCAAAGTGGATTCCGATGCGGAAATCCCACACCGCGGGCAGCAGGGCGTTATCGGGTGGGGGCGTCGAGAAGGGGAAACTGCCGATGGCCAGTCCCGCGTTGTTGTGGCGCATCGTCGCGGCGATCGCCAGCTGGGCCAGTAGCAGCAGGCAGCAGACGATGCCCGCGCGGCGCACCCGCGGCCCGAACGGCGCGGACGTCTCGATCCAGCGGCGCGTCAGCGCGACCGCGATGCCGATCAGCAGGCAGACGTAAACCTGCGCCAGGATGCCGTGGGGGATCCGCAGCATCTCGCCGACCGACATCGTGATGCCCGGCACGTGGAGCTCGTGCAGGAGCACCCGTTTGCCGCCGATGAGGCCCTGCAAAATCACGATGCCCAGCGCCCAGTAGCCGAGGCGCCGCAGCCACGCCCGCTCCTCGCGCCGCCACAGCCAGAAGGCGAGCCCCATCGTAATCAGACCCATCACGGCCCCGGTCAGGCGGTGCGAGTGCTCCGCGAACATCGAGAGGTCCGAGAGCCAGCCCTCCGGGTTGATCGAGCCGTTGGACAGCGGCCAGTCCGGGAACGCCATCCCTGCGTTGATGCTGGTGGTGAAGGCTCCGAGCGTGACCAACAGGAAGACCCACACCGAGCCGGCCGTGGCAAAGGCGGCGAGCGCGGGCTGGTGGATGGTGGTGCGGCGGACTCCGGATTCGGCGGCCATACGGGTGCGGTCGGGGAGATGAAGCGGGGCGCGCCCGCGCCGCAAACCCTTTGACAATTTTGTCCCCCGCCGGATCGGTTTAGTAGATGCCCGCGTGTCGCCTATTCATCCTCCTGGGCCTGCTGGCGGCCGCGCTGGCCGGTTGCCGCCGCGCCGCCGAGGCTCCGGCCGCGCGCCCCGCCGAGGTCCGGCACCCCCTTACCGGCGTGATCCTGAAGGTCGAGGCCGAGCAGGGCGTCCTCATCGTCCAGCACGAGGAAATTAAGGGCTATATGCCCGCGATGACGATGGAGTTGGCCGTGGGTCCGGAGGAGTTGGCGGTGGCGCGTGCGGGCCGGCGGATCCGGGCGGACCTGGTGGAGGGCGCCGATGGGGTCTACCGGCTGGAGCGGATCTGGCCGGACGACGCCTCCACCGAGGCCAAGGCGGTCGCGGCGGCGGCCCTCCAACTGCGCCAAGACACGCACACGCGGGGGCGCCACCCGTACCGAGAGGTCGGGGAGGTGACGCCGGACTTCGCCCTGCTGGACCAGGACGGTCGCGTGGTGCAGATGGCGCGGTTCCGCGGGAAGCAGGTGCTCCTCAACTTCATTTTCACCCGCTGCCCGGTGGCCACGATGTGCCCGGCCGCGACGGCCAAGATGATCACGGTGCAACGCCTCGCGCGGGAGGCGGGCGTGGGGAACCTTGAGTTGATCTCGATCACGCTGGATCCCGCCCACGACACCCCGGGGGTCCTGCACGCCTACGCCGCGATCCGGGGCATCGACACCGCGAACTTCTCCTTCCTCACCGGCCCGACGCAGGCGATCCGCGACCTGCTGGCCCAGTTCGGGATCAGCACTCAGTTCCAAGGGGACATCCTCCAGCACACCTTGGCGACGGTGTTGATCGCGCCCGACGGGCGGATCGCGCACCGCACGGACGGGAGCCAGTGGGACCCCGAGGAGTTCGTCCGCCGCCTTTCCCGCTGATGTCCACCGCCGCCTCCGCTTCGCCGCTTCCTCGTCCGCCCTTCGCCTGGGGCCAGTTCCTCGGGCTCACTGCGGGGGCGGCCGCGATCTTCGCGCTGCTGCGTCTCATCCCGACGGGCAGCGACCTCAATCATATGGATTTCCGGGTCGACGCGAAAGGCGGCCAGGCGATCGAGTTCTGCGACCCGCTCAACCCGCAGTTCATTCCCGTGGTCGCGGTGAAGTCTCCTGTGGTGATGGAGGTCGCGCCGGCCGTCCCGCCGGTCGCCGGCCGGGCGGTGGCGGCGGTGGTCACCCTGAAGACCGCGCGCGGGAAGGCGATCGGCCCGGAGGACTTGCAGGTGACGCACACCCGGCGCCTGCACCTGCTGGCCGTCGATCCCACCCTGGCGGATTACCAGCACCTGCATCCCGAGCCCGGCGCGCGTCCGGGCGAGTGGGCCTTCACCTTTATCCCGGCGCGGCCGGGGACGTACCGGATCTTCGCGGACTTCACCCCGGCCGCCACCGGCCGCGGGCTCTACGCGAGCGCCGACATCGCGGTGGCGGCCGACGCCGGCGCCTCTGCGGCGCCCGCGCCGGTCCCGGTTGCCGCCGGGGAGGCGCTGACGCGGGACGGCCACCGCTACGTGTTGAGCGTGCGCCCGGCGCCGGCGCGGGCGGGCCAGCCGCTGGACCTGCGCTTTGGGGTGGAGCGGACGGACGGGGCCGCGTTCGCGCTGGGCGAGGTGATGGATGCGTTCGCGCACCTCGTGGCGTTCGACGCGGAGCGCTCCGGCTTCGCGCACCTGCATCCGGTCGTGACCGGACCGGCGCGGCCCGGGCCGGCGCCGCGAACGGAACTCGACTTCAAGCTGACCATCCCGCGCGCCGGCCGTTACACCATCTGGGCGCAACTGAGCCTCGAGGGCCGCGAGGTGTTCGTGCCGTTTCAGTTGGAAGTGAAATGAGCGCTCCCGGTCGGGCGCGGAACTGGGGCGACGCGTGGGAGCGCCGGGTGCCGCCGCTGCTGGCGTGGGCGGTGGCGGCGAGTGCCGTCTGGGCGTTGGGGCGCGTTTGGCCGGCGCCGAGCTGGGGTGGGCCGGGTGCGTCCCTCGCGGGGGGACTGCTGGCAGGCGCGGGGGCGCTGGTGGCGGGGGTGGGCGTGTGGCAGTTCCGGCGGGCGGCGACGAGTTTGAGCCCGTTCGCGGGGGCCCGCGTGCGCGGCCTGGTGGTGGATGGGGTGTACGCTTGGACGCGGAACCCGATGTACCTGGGGTTGGCGTTGGCGCTAGCGGGGGTCGTGGTCTGGCGGGCGAGTTGGGCCGCGGTGGCGCCGGGGCCGCTGTTCTGCGCCTACCTGCAGCGCTTCCAGATCCGGCCCGAGGAACGGGATCTTTCCGCTGCGTTTGGCCCGGAATTCGCGGCGTACCGGGCGCGGGTCGGCCGCTGGTGCGGTCGGCGCGGGGGGAGCTCCGGGGCCTGAGTCCGGCGGCCAAGGTTCGCCAAGCGGCCGGCGATCCGCCTCGCTTGGAGAATGGGTTCCCCCGACGGCCTAATCCTGCTCGATCCCTTCCCGCGCCGGCTCGACCGCATCTTCGACGCCCCCACGCGCGCCCGCCTCGAGCGCCTCGGCCGCGTGCTCTGGCACGACGGCTCCCCCGCCCCCGCCGCCCACCTCGACGCGCACCTGCCCGACGCCGTCGCCCTGATCGGGCAGTCGCCGCTCGACCGCGCCCGGCTCGACCGCGCGCCGAAGCTCCGGGCGGTGTTCAACGTCGAGAGCAACTTCCTCCCGAACATCGACTACGCCGAGTGTCACCGCCGCGGCATCCCCGTGCTCTCGACCGCGCCGGTCTACGCCCGCCCGGTGGCCGAGATGGCCCTTGGGATGGCGATCTCCCTCGCGCGCCGGATGCACGAGGCCGATGCCGCCCTGCGGGCTGGCCGGGAGCGCAAGGACGACAACCACGACTCCTTCCTGCTGCACGGGAAGACCCTCGCCCTGGTCGGCCACGGCAACCTCGGCCGCGCACTCGTCCCGCTGCTGCGGCCCTTTGCGCCGGAGCTACTGGTGCACGACCCGTGGGTGCACCCGGCGGTGCTGCGCGAGCAGGGCCTAGTCCCGGCGGGGCTCGACGAGTGTTTCGCGCGGGCGCGGGTGGTCTTCCTGCTGGCGGCCAGCACCGACGAGAATTCCGGCCGGATCGGCGCGGCGCAGTTCGCGCGGATGGCGTCCGGCGGGGTGATCGTGCTCGCTAGCCGCGCGGAGCTCGTGGACTTCCCGGCCCTGCTGGCGGAGGCGCGCTCGGGCCGCCTGCGCGTGGGGGTCGACGTCTGGCCGGAGGAGCCGATCCCGCGCGACGAGCCGGGGCGCACCGTGCCCAACACGCTCCTGCAGGCCCACCGTTGCGGCAGCGTGCCGGAGATCCAGCCGCTGATCGGCCAGCTGGTGGCCGACGACCTGGAACTCATTCTGGCGGGCCTGCCGCCCCAGCGTTGCCAGCCGGCCCGCCTCGAGACCGTGGGCCGCATCCGCAGCCGCCCCGTGGGCGCGTGGTCCCTGGGCGCCACCCCGCCGCCCGGCCGGACGGGGTAAGCTGCGGCGTGCCGGGAAACCGTGATTTCCGGCGTTTGCCCGCGCGGGGAGGGCCCCAAGCCGTCCCCGGGCCGGGAAAAGGGCTTAAACGCGAAGGAATCGGCCTCGGGCGGGGGCGGTTGCAGGGTTCAACCTGACCCCTTACCCGGGGTCCCGGGCGACCAACGGCGTGGACCTGGTCCTGTAGTGCGGGCCGGCGGACGCGGCCCGGTTGGCGCGCGCCTTGCCCGCGGATTCGACCGCTGGGCTGACATCGTTTGGTCGGATCCCCGCCCACGCGGCTTTGCCGCCCGGTTGACGTCGCGCGCCCGGGCGCCTTGCTCGCGGTTCAACGTGCCCTGCCCCCGGAACCCCTCCGCTTCGCCCGACCCTTCCGGCCGCGACCGCTGTCACTTCGCCCTTGGGCTGGTGCTGGCCGCTCTGGCGGTGCGCGCCGTCGCCGGTGAACCTGCGTTCTCCGACCCGGCTCCCCCCGCGGTCGCGGCGGGCCCCGCGCCGACGCCAGCGGTGCCCGTGGCCAACCCGGAGGTGGTGTTTCGCTCGCCGCCGCGCCCGCTGGCGCCGGGGGCGCGGATTGCGGACTGGCCGCACTTCCTCGGCCCTGCGCACAACCAGACGTCCGTGGAGACCGGCCTGCGCGCCGAATTTCCACCGGGCGGTCCGGCCCTCGTGTGGGCAATGCCGAAGGGCGAAGGTTACGCGGCCCCGGTGGTGGCCGGCGAACGGTTGGTGCTATTCCACCGGGTGGGTGGCGAGGAGGTC
>JBILWD010000370.1:0-3329 GCA_044370095.1 Opitutaceae bacterium
GTGTGGCGGTCGGGGAAGGCTGCCGTCTCGCGGGAGTAGGCGTGCGGCCAGGCTTCGGCGCACACGACCCGCGCGGTGTGCGGGGCGTGCTTCAACGGATTGTCCGCCGGATCCGCGCGGCCCTCGGCCACCGCCTGCATCTCCCCGTGGATCGCGATCAGGGCGTCGCAGAAACGGTCCAGCTCCGCCTTCGATTCGCTCTCGGTCGGTTCGATCATCAGGGTGCCCGGGACCGGGAACGACATCGTCGGCGCGTGGTAACCGTAATCCATCAGCCGCTTCGCGGCGTCCTCCACCTCGAGGCCGTGCTTCTTCCAGCCGCGCAGGTCGATGATGCACTCGTGGGCGACGAGGCCTCCCGCGCCCCGGTAGAGCACCGGGAACCGGCCCTCGAGGCGGCAGGCGATGTAGTTGGCGTTGAGGATCGCCCGCCGGGTCGCCGTGGTCAGGCCGGCCCCGCCCATCATCCGGATGTACATCCACGAGATGACGAGGATGCTCGCGCTGCCGAAGGGCGCCGCCGACACGGGGCCGATCCTCCGGTCTTCGCCCGCCGCCGCCGGAGCCAGAGGGTGGCCCGGGAGGAAGGGCGCGAGGTGCGCGGCGACGCCGATCGGTCCCATCCCCGGCCCGCCACCGCCATGCGGAATGCAGAAGGTCTTGTGGAGGTTCAGGTGGCAGACGTCCGCCCCGATGTGGCCCGGCGAGGTGAGGCCCACCTGCGCGTTCATGTTGGCCCCGTCCATGTAGACCTGGCCGCCGTGCGCGTGGATGAGGGCGCAGATGTCCTTGATGCCCGTCTCGAACACCCCGTGCGTGGACGGGTAGGTGACCATCAGCGCGGCGAGGTCGCGGCTGTGCCGCTCGACCTTCGCGGCGAGGTCGGCTTGGTCGATGTCGCCGCGAGCGTCGCAGGCCACGGGCACGACGCGGAACCCGCACATCACGGCGCTGGCGGGGTTGGTGCCGTGCGCGCTGGTGGGGATGAGGCAGATGTGGCGGTGCCCCTCGCCCCGCGCCGCGTGGTAGGCGCGGATCACGAGCAGGCCGGCGTATTCGCCCTGCGAGCCGGCGTTGGGCTGGAGCGAGACGGCGGCGAACCCGGTGCATTCCGCCAGCCAGGCCTCGAGGTCGCGGAACAGGCGCTGGTAGCCGCGCGTCTGCTCGGCGGGGGCGAACGGGTGCAGTTGCGCGAAGGCGGGCCACGAGACGGGGAACATCTCGCTGGTGGCGTTCAGCTTCATCGTGCACGAGCCGAGCGGGATCATCGCGTGGCAGAGCGAAAGGTCCTTGGCCTCCAGCCGCCGCAGGTAGCGCAGCATCTCGTGCTCGGTGTGGTACCGGTGGAAAGTGGGGTGGGTGAGGAAGGGCGACGTCCGCGCGTGCGGCGCCGCGTAGTCGGCCGCCGGCGCCACTGCAGGCGGGCGCGCCGACTCGGCGAAGAACCCGAGGACGAGCGCGACTTCCTCGACGGTCGAGGTCTCGTCGAGCGTGATGCCCACGGTGTAGTCGTCGATCGGGCGGAGGTTGACGCGCCGGGCCGCGGCCGCGGCGTGCACTCGGGCGGCCGCGACGCCGCCCACCGTGAGGGTATCGAAGGTCGGCTCCACGTTAACCTTGGCCCCCGCCGCCCGCAGGCCTGACGCCAGCAGGTCGGTCAGGCCCCGGACCCGCCGAGCGATTCGCCGCAGGCCCTCCGGCCCGTGGTAGACCGCATACATCGAGGCCATCACCGCGAGCAGCACCTGGGCGGTGCAGATGTTCGACGTGGCCTTGTCGCGCCGGATGTGCTGCTCGCGCGTGCCAAGCGCCAGCCGCAGCGCCGGGTCGCCGTGCGCGTCCCGCGAGACGCCGACGAGCCGGCCGGGCATCTGGCGCTTGAAGGCGTCCTTGGTCGCGAGGAACCCGGCGTGGGGTCCGCCGAACCCCGGAGGCACGCCGAAGCGCTGGGCCGAACCCACGGCCACGTCCGCCCCGAACTCGGCCGGCGGGCGCAGCAGGGTCAGCGCGAGCAGGTCCGTCGCCACGATGGTGAAGGCGCCCGCCGCGTGCGCGGCCGTGAAGCAGGCGGCGAAGTCGGGGATCGAGCCGGTGGTGTCCGGGTACTGCACGAGCACGCCGAAGTAGGTCGGGTCGCAGGTGAAGGTGCGGTGGTCGCCGACCACGACCTCGACGCCGAGGGGCTGGGCCCGGGTGCGGACGAGTTCGATGGTCTGCGGGTGGCAGCCGGCGGAAACAAAGAACCGGCGGTGCGCGGCCGCGTCGCCCTCCTTCAGCCGGTGGCACATCATCATCGCCTCGGCGGCCGCGGTGCCCTCGTCGAGCATCGACGCATTGGCAATCTCGAGGCCGGTGAGGTCGCAGACGAGCGTCTGGAAGTTGAGCAGCGCCTCGAGGCGCCCTTGGGAAATCTCCGCCTGGTAGGGGGTGTAGGCGGTGTACCAGCCCGGGTTCTCCAGGATGTTGCGCTGGATCACGCCCGGCGTGTGCGTGCCGTGGTAGCCGAGGCCGATGAGGCTGCGGCACACGCGGTTCTCGTCGGCGAGGCTGCGGAGTTCGGCCAGCGCGGCGGATTCCCCGAGGGGTTCCGGCAGCTGCAGGGGCCCGCGGCGGATGGCGGCCGGCACCGCCGCGTCGGCCAGGGCCTCGAGGGAGGGCTGGCCCAGCAGGTCCAGCATCGCCCGTGTATCGGCCTCGTCCTCGCCGTGGTGGCGGCGGTCAAAGGTGTCGGTCGGGGCGAGTGGGTCGCGCAGCAGGGCCATGGTGTTGCGGACCGTAGGGGCCCGGGGCCGTCTCGCAACCGCGTTCTCGCCGCGGTGCGGAGCGGGGATTACGCCCTTGTTTTCCGGCGGTTCCGGGGTGTCTTGGTTCCATGACCCGCGCCGAACGCGCCGCGCTGATCGACCGCCGCTTGGCCGAGCTCTACCCGGAAACCCCGGTGCCGCTGGACCACCGCGACGCTTATACCCTGCTGCTGGCGGTGCTGTTGTCGGCCCAGTGCACCGACCGGCGGGTGAACACCGTGACCCCGGGGCTCTTTGCCCGCGCGGACACCCCGGCGGCGATGATGCGGGTGCCGGTCCCCGAGATCCGCGCGCTCATCCGCCCCTGCGGTCTGTCGCCGCAGAAGGCGCGGGCCATCGCCGAGTTGTCCCGGATTTTGGTCGAGCAGCACGGGGGCCAGGTGCCGCGGACCTTCGCCGAACTCGAGGCGCTGCCCGGAGTGGGTCATAAGACGGCGAGCGTCGTGATGGCGCAGGCCTTCGGGGTGCCGGCGTTCCCGGTCGATACCCACATCCACCGGCTGGCGCAGCGGTGGGGGCTGACGA
>JBILWD010000371.1:0-3317 GCA_044370095.1 Opitutaceae bacterium
CCTCTTCTGGCGCCCCGACGCGGCCACCCGCGTCCGGCTGGCCTTCCGCCACGAAACCTCCAGCGACGACGCCACCCGGCTGAGCTCCCTCTTCAGCCCCGACCGGCGCACAACGGCCGCCAATATTAACGGCGAAACCAGCGTCGAGCGGACCCAATTCTCCGCCCAGCTCCGCCGCCGCTTCGCCTGGGGCTCCCTGGTCGCCACCTCCGCCCGCCAAGAGTGGAAGCTCGACCCCTCCCTGACCGACCTCGACCTCTCCCCCCTGTCGCTCGGCTCGTCCCGCGTGGTGCAGGAGGAACAGCTCTGGACCCACGAGGTGCGCCTCGAGTCCAACGCCCCGGCCACGCAGGCCCGTTGGCGCGCGGGGTTGTACTATTCCGATCAGGACACCGCGAGCGACGCGCAGCGCGAGTTCCTCGTTCCCCCCAGCCAGTTCGTGCCGCCGGGCTTCATCCAGAGCGAGCGCACCCGCTTCGACCTCGGCCAGCGCACCTGGGCTGCCTTCGCCGGCTGGGACCAGCCCCTGACCGCCGCCACCCTGCTGCGCCTCGGCGCGCGCCTCGAGGATGACGCCACCTCAATCGACCGTACCAAGGTCAGTTCGAACAACTTTCGCTTCCCCACCCCGCCGGAGCCGCGCCTCGTACGGGACCAGAGCGAGACCCTCGTCTCGGCCAGCGCGGGCCTGCAGCACCGGCTCTCCCCCACCCTGAACTTGGTCGCCCGCACCGCGGTGGCTCACAAGCCGCAGGGCTACAGCGGGTTTACCGCAAATCCGGCGCTGGCCCGCTTCGGCCAAGAGCGCCAGTGGGCCCACGAGGCCGGGCTGACCTTCGGTGACCAGCGCAGCCGCTTCGGTGGCAGCGTCCTGGCCTACTGGTCGGTGATCCGCGACTACCAGTTCGAACGCACCGTCCCGAACTCGACCGACTACGTCGTGGTGAACGCGCCCGAGGTGCTCTCGCGCGGCCTCGAGGCCAAGGCGATGTGGAGCCCGATGGAACGCGTCTGGTGGGACCTGCAGCTCGGTTACGCGATGACCACCTTCGAGGACCACCGCGACGCGCGCGGCGCTAAGATCTGGGACAAGCAGGTGCCGTTCGTGCCCCGCTACACCCTGCGCACTGGCCTGACGCTCGACCTCGGCCGCGGCTGGTCGGTCAACGGCAGCTACCAGGCCACCGGCCGGACCTCCTACGACGAGCGCAACACCGCGACCTTTCAGCAGAAGGCCTACGGGCTGGTGAACGCCCAGCTGCGCTACCGGGTACAAGGTTGGACCGTGGCCGTCTACGGACATAACCTGACCGACCGCCAGTACGACCAGTTCATCAATCCGGAGATCTTCGCCGGCAGCCCCGGCGCGCCGCGCCGTTACGGCGTGCAGCTGACCTTCGAGTACTGAGTCCGGGGACGGCCGGCGTCGACGCAGGCTCGACGCCGGCCGTTGCGGGCCTTTGGGTGCGGGCGCCGCTCCGGCGGTCCCCCGATGCCCCTGCCCCGACTCGCTCTGCCGCTGCTTCTTGTCCTGCCGCCGGCCGTCGCCGCGCCGGTGGAGGATCCCGCCGCCCGGGCGGCCCTGCCGGAGTACGTCGTGATCCCGGCGGCGCGCACCGAAGACCTCACGCCCGCCGCGCCGGTGGATCCCGCCCCGTTTGCCCGCTGGGATCGTTCGCAAGGGGACGCCGGTTCGCGGCGTTACTCGTCCCTGCGCCAGATTTACCGCGCCAATGTCCGCCAACTGGAGGTGGCTTGGACCTACCGCTCGGGCGACGGCCGCTCGAACGTGCAGGCGACCCCGGTCATCGTCGATGGAGTCCTCTACGCGCCCACCCCGGGGCGCGCCATCGTCGCGGTGGACGCGGCCACCGGCGCGGAACGCTGGCGCCGCACCTTCCCGGAAAACCAGGGCAAGCGACTTCAGGATCTGCCCGCCCGCCGCGGCTTGGTGTACTGGCCCGGCGACGCGACCCACCCGGCCCGGTTGCTGGCGGGGGTCGGGGATTGGTACTACGCGCTGGATCCGCGCACCGGGGAACCCGTGGCGGGCTTCGGTGAGGGCGGGCGCACGGCCATTCCCACCGGCTCCACTGCCGCGGGCGTGGTTTACCGGCACGTGTTCGTCACCTGTGGCGTGCTGGGGGATGCCTATGGCTTCGATGTCCGAGACGGCCGGCTGCTCTGGCGTTTCCGTTCGATCCCGGCCGCGGGCGAGTTTGGCGCGGAGACGTGGGATGGTCCGCAGCAGGGCGCGAACGGCTGGAGCGGCCTTTCGCTCGATGAGCCCCGCGGGCTCGCCTTCGTGGCCTTCGGCGCGCCGCGACCGGATATGGTCGGGGTAGGCCGCTGGGGCGATAACCTGTTCAGCAACTGCGTCGTGGCGCTCGACGCCCTCACCGGGGAGCGGCGCTGGCACTTTCAGGACGTCCGCCACGACCTCTGGGACCTCGACGTCTGCGCGCCGCCGAACCTCGTGACCGTGAACCGCGACGGCCGCCCCGTGGACGCGGTCGTAGGCCTGGCCAAGTCGGGGCACGTCACGCTGCTCGATCGGCTGAGCGGCCAACCCCTGTTCCCGTGGCGGCTGCGGCGCGCGCCCGTGTCTCGGTTACCGGGAGAGCGGACCTCGCCGTACCAGCCGGATCCGGAGCTCCCAGAGCCGTTGTCGCGGATGGAATTCACGCCGGGGATGATCACCGACCGGACCCCCGAGGCGCGGGCCTGGGTGGAGCAGATCGTAGCCCGGTCCAGCTATGGGTTCTTCGAGCCGTTTACCGAGGGGAAGCCGAACCTGTTCATCGGTTCCCGCGGCGGCGCCGAATGGTCCGGGGCGGCCGTGGATGTGCCGACCGGGAGGCTCTACGTGACCTCCAATCGCTGGGTCTCGAAGATCACCGTTTTGGCGAACGAGGACCGCGAACGGGATCCGCGGCATCCTCCCTCGGCCGGGGAGCGACATTACCAGACCCATTGCGCGTCGTGCCACGGTCCGAACCGGGGCGGGATCGGTGTGGCGCCACCCCTGTATGGGTTGGGCCGGCGAATGGACGACGCACAGGTGCGGGAGCTCCTGCGCACGGGGCGCGGGGCGATGCCGCCGGCGCCACCAATGGCGGAGGCCGCCCAGGGCGAATTGCTCGATTACCTGTTCCGCCGGAACCAGCCGCCGAGCCGCGGAGCACGACCAGACGAGGATCCGGCGCGGCCCGCGTACAGTTTCGACAGCTTCCAGTTCCTGACCGACCACGAGGGCTACCCGGGCATCAAGCCGCCCTGGGGGCTGCTGAACTGTTACGACCTGAGCACCGGCCGGA
>JBILWD010000372.1:0-3313 GCA_044370095.1 Opitutaceae bacterium
TCAAGGTGAAATACGCCTCGATCATCCCGGAGCTCCAGGACCGGCCCGTAGTCGCGTACGGTCTGGTCGCGATCCCGACGCAGGCGCCCGCGGGGACGCCGATCGTCAGCTACCAGCACGGCACCCTATTTGACCGGTCCTGGACGCCCTCCAACCCGGAAGGCTCATTCGAGACACAGCTGATGCTGGCGCAGTTCGCCTCGCAGGGGTACGTGGTAGTGGCGGCGGATTACTTCGGGACGACTCAGGGCAGTGAGGTCCCGAATTCCTATCTGCTGGGGCAGAGTACCGCGCAGGCCTGCTTGGACCTGTACCGGGCCGCGCGGACCGTGCTGGAGCGGGAGGGGGTGCAACCGGGCAAACTGTTCGTCCATGGCTGGTCGCAGGGAGGGTACAGCACCCTCGCCTTCCTGCGTTACCTCGAGCTGGCGGGCATTCCCGTGACCGCGGTGGGGGTCGCGGCCGGGCCGGCGGATCTGCTGCTCTTCGCCGCGGAGAACCTTTACAATCCCAAACCGTTCCAAGCCTCCTTCGCCGCGGCGGGACTCTCGAACTTGATGCAGGCCGTCGGCCACTATCACGGGCAGCAGGAGTACTTTGCCCAGTCGATCCAGCCGCAGTACCTGCAGGCCGCGCGGGATCTCTTCGCTTTTAAAATCAGCTATGAGGAATTCGTGCGGGCCGCGCCCGGCGGGATCCGCGAGCTGTTCCGCCCAGAGTTCTTCGCGGACGGGAAGGCAGCGCTAAAGCCGTTCTGGCGAATCCTCGACCAGAGTTCGGCCTATCGCTGGCGGATGCGGACGCCGCTCAGGACCTTTCACAGCGAGCGCGACGAGGCCATTCCGATCGCCGCGGCCCGGGTCGCGGTCGTGTATCAGAATATGATCGGCAACCAGCAAGCGGAGGCCTTCGACGCCGGCCCCAACGCCGACCACCGGGCCGTATACCTGTACTCCTTGGTGAACCTCAAGCCGTGGTTTGACGGCTTGAGGTAGGCGCAAGGCCTCAGGACGTCACGCCGCTGGCCGCGGCCGGGGGCGTCTTCTGCTTGAAGATCAGCTTATCCCCGTCCCGCACCACGAGGCAGGGCTCCCCGTCCTTGACCTCCCCACGCAGGATCGCCTCGGCCAGCGGGTCCTCGAGGTAATGCTCGACGGCCCGGCGGAGCGGACGCGCGCCGTACTTCTCGTCGTACCCCTTGTCGATGAGCAGCTGCTTCGCCTCGGGCGTGAACTCGAGGGTGATCTTCCGTTCGACCAACCGACGCGCGAACTTCGCGGTCTCCAGATCGACGATCTTCACCAGGTCATTCTTATCGAGGGGCCGGAAGAAGATGATGTCGGAGATCCGGTTGAGGAACTCGGGCTTGAACACGCGCTTGGACTCCTCGAGCACCTTCTCCCGCATCCGCTCCGAGTCGTTGAAGCTCGAGGCGGCGGCCGCGAAGCCCATCGAGGTCTGACGCTGCAGCAGCTGCGCGCCGACGTTCGAGGTCATGATGATGATCGTGTTGCGGAAATCCACGGTGCGACCGAGGGAATCGGTCAGCCGGCCGTCCTCCATAATCTGGAGGAGGAGCTGGAGCGCGTCGGGGTGGGCCTTCTCGATCTCATCGAAGAGGATGACCGAGTAGGGCCGGCGGCGGACGGCCTCCGTGAGTTGGCCGCCCTCCTCGTAGCCCACGTAGCCCGGGGGCGAGCCGACCAAGCGGGAGACAGCAAACTTCTCCATATACTCGCTCATATCGATCTGGATGAGCGCCTCCTGGTTGCCGAACATCTGGGCCGCGAGCTGCTTCGCGAGCATCGTCTTGCCAACGCCCGTGGGGCCGACGAAGAGGAAAGAGCCGATCGGGCGGCGCGGATCCTTCAGGTCGGCGCGGGAGCGGCGCAGGGCGCGGGAGATCGAGACGGCGGCAATATCCTGGCCGATGACGGCCTTCTGCAGCTCGGTCTCCATCTGGAGCAGCTTCTCGTTGTCCTTCTTCTCCATTCGGGACAGCGGGATGCCGGTCCAGTCGGCGACCACCTGCATCATCAGGTCCTCGTCGATGGTGACGCGCTTTTCGTCTCGGCGCTTCTTCCAATCGGCGGTGATCTCCTCTTTGCGGGCGCGGAGTTGTTTCTCCTGATCGCGGAACTTGGCGGCCTCCTCGAAGTGCTGGTCGCTGATCGCCTTCTCCTTCTGGGCGCAGACGGCCTCGATCTGGGGCGTGAGGTCCTCGACGTCGGCGGGGCGGCTGAGGGCGGCGATGCGGGCGCGGGAGCCGGCCTCATCCATCACGTCGATCGCCTTGTCCGGCAGGAAGCGGCCGGTGATGTAGCGATCGGAGAGCTTGGCGGCGGACTCCAGAGACGCATCGGTGAAGATAGCCTTGTGGTGGTCCTCGTACTTGCCGCGGATGCCCTTGAGGATGAGGACGGTATCCTCGACGGAGGGGGCCTCGACCTTGACCGACTGGAAGCGGCGATCGAGGGCGGAGTCCTTCTCGATGTGCTTGCGGTACTCGTTGAGGGTCGTGGCGCCAACGCACTGGAGCTCGCCGCGGGAGAGGGCGGGCTTGAAGATGTTGGAGGCGTCCATCGCGCCTTCGGCGGCGCCGGCTCCGACAATCGTGTGGAGCTCGTCGATGAAGAGGATGATGTTCCGGGCGCGGCGGATCTCGTCCATCACCGCCTTGATGCGTTCCTCGAATTGGCCGCGGTACTTGGTTCCGGCGACCATCAGGGCGAGGTCGAGGGTGATGACCTTCTTCTCGGCCAGGATCTCGGGGACGTTACCCGCGGCGATCTCCTGCGCCAAACCCTCGACGATGGCGGTCTTACCCACGCCGGCCTCACCGATGAGGACGGGGTTGTTCTTGGTGCGGCGGCAGAGGATCTGGATGACGCGGCGGATCTCGTTGCGGCGGCCGACCACGGGGTCCATTTCCCCCTTGCGGGCGAGCTCGGTGAGGTCGCGGCCGAAGGCCTTGAGGGCGGGCGTCTTGACCTCCTTCTTCTCCTCGGCTTGGGCGCCGGAGCGCTGCGGGCTGCCGGCGGCGGCCTCCTCGCCCGGTTCGCCGCCCTCGGCGGACTGGCCGCCGGAGAACTGCGGATCGAGTTCCCGGAGAATCTCGTTGCGGGTGCGCTCGATGTCGATCTCGAGGGACTTCAGGACCCGGGCGGCAACCCCTTCGCCCTCCCGGAGCAGCCCGAGGAGGATGTGCTCGGTGCCGACGTAGGAATGGCTGAGGGCCTTGGCTTCCTTGCCGGCGAGCGCGAGGACCTTCTTAACCCGGGGGGTGTAGGGGATACTGGCCTGCGCCTTGGTC
>JBILWD010000120.1:0-10193 GCA_044370095.1 Opitutaceae bacterium
ACGAGGCCAAGCGGCGCGACTTCGGCGACCCCGAGATCGCCACCCGCATCGCCCAGTACGAGATGGCCTACAAGATGCAGACCAGCGTGCCGGAGTTGACCGACTTCTCGCGCGAGTCGCCCGCGACCCTCGCGCTCTACGGTCCGGACGTCACGAAGCAGGGCTCCTTCGCGTACAACTGCCTGATGGCGCGCCGGCTCGCCGAGCGCGGCGTGCGCTTCATCCAGGTGATGCACGCGGGCTGGGACCAGCACCGCAATCTGAACACCCAGCTCAAGATCCAGTGCCAGGACGTGGACGCTCCGTCGGCAGGGCTGATTCAGGACCTCAAGCAGCGTGGGCTGCTGGACGACACCCTCGTCATTTGGGGCGGCGAGTTCGGCCGGACGCCGTTCCTGCAGGGCAAGATCGAGGAGACCAAGCAGTGGGGCCGGGACCACCATCCTTACGTCTTCACGATCTGGATGGCGGGCGCGGGGGTGAAGCCCGGGCTGACCTACGGTTCCTCGGACGACTTCGGGTTCAACCCCGCCGAGCGCAAGGTCCACGTGCACGATTTCCAGGCCACGGTGCTCCACTTGCTCGGCATCAACCACGAGCGCCTCACCTACAAGTTCCAGGGCCGCAACTACCGGCTGACCGACGTGCACGGGCACGTCGTGCGGGACCTGCTGGCGTGAGCGGCGGGGTGCTGGCGCCGGTTGCGGTGCTCCGCACGCCGTTCGGCGGCAAGTTCGGCGTGCCCCGGCAGGCCGGGCTCGTGCCGGTCGCCGAGGGGCGCGTGGAGTTTCTGCCCGCCTACGCTGCGCCGGAGTTTACCCGTGGCCTGGATGCGTTCTCCCACGTGTGGCTGGTGACTGGCTTTCATCTAAATCCCCCCTGGAGCGGCAGCGCCGTGGTGCGGCCACCTCGTTTGGGCGGCAACGCGCGGGTGGGCGTCTTTGCCTCCCGCTCGCCCAACCGGCCCAACGGTCTCGGCCTTTCTCTCGTGCGGCTACTGGGGCTGGAGTCGGGCGCCTTGCGGGTGGGCGGGGTCGATGCCGCCGATGGCACGCCGGTCTTTGACGTTAAGCCTTACCTCCCGTGGGCCGAGGCGGTGCCGGACGCGCGCGCCGAATGGGCGGAGGGGCCCCCAGAGCGGCGGGAGGCGGAGGGCATCTCGCTCCCGGCGGAGTTCGCCGCCCGCCTCGGCCCGGAGCGGCTGGCGCTGGTGCGCGAGTTGCTGCGTTTGGAGGTGCGCCCAGCTTACCAAGCGGCGGACGAGCGGACCTACGGGATGACCGTCGCGGGCTGGAATATCCGGTGGCGCGCGACGGCCAACGGCGGGCTCGCCGTGGTGGAGGTGGTGCCCGTCCGGGTGGACTGAAGCCGCGCGCTCAGGGCGTGGCGGCGCGAATCCGCAGGAGGAGATCCTTCGCCTCGACCGTGTCGCCGAGGGCAACGTGCAACTCCGCGACGACGCCGTCGCAGGGGGCGTAGACAGAGTTCTGCATCTTCATCGCCTCCATCATCAGCAGCTTGTCGCCCTTCGCGACCTTCGAGCCGACGGACACCGAGAGCTGGGCGACGAGGCCGGGGATCGGCGCGCCGACTTGTGTGGAGTCCGCGAGGTCCGCCTTCGGCCGGGCCTTGGACTTCGGGGCCACCGACTTGTCGAGGATGAGGGTCTCGCGCGCGATGCCGTTGAGCTCGTAGCTGATCGCCCGGCGCCCGTCCTTGTCGGGCTGGCCGACGGAAATGAGCCGGATGATGAGGACCTTGCCCTCTTCGATGTTGACCGAGATCTCCTCGCCGGGCCGCAGTCCGTAGAAGAAGGCGGGGGTCGGCAGGACGGAGACGTCGCTGTAGGTTGTGAGGTGCTTCGCGAAGTCCGCGAACACCTGCGGGTACATCAGGTGGGAGTAGAGGTCGTCGTCGGTGGCGGGGCGCCGGAGTTTCTCCGCCAACTCGGCGCGGGTCCGGTCGAGATCGAGCGGCGCGGCCGCACTGTGGCCCGGCTTGCGGCGCGCGGCAGCGTGGCGGGCGCGGGCCTCGCGGTGGCGCTTCTCGCCGAGCACGACGAGGGAGACGCGTTCCGGCCAGCCACCTTCGGGCCAGCCGAGGCCGCCTTGCATCATATCGATCACGCTCTCGGGGAAGGGGAGCGAGCCGGGCTCAAGATTGACCACGTCTGCGGGCTTGATCCCTCGACTGAAGAGGAAGAGCGCGAGATCACCGACCACCTTCGAGCTGGGCGTCACCTTCACGATGTCGCCGAGCAGCTGGTTCACCTCGGCGTAGGTGCGGGCGATCTCTGGCCAGCGGTGGCCGACGCCCATCGAGGCGGCTTGCTCCTTGAGGTTCGTGTACTGCCCGCCCGGCATCTCGTGGAGGTACACCTCGGCCGAGCCGCTACGGGGCGCCGTGTCGAACGGCTTGTAGTAGTCACGTGCGACCTCCCAGTAGTCCGAGAACTGGTTGAGCGCATCGAGGTCGAGCCCGGTGTCACGCGGCGTGTGCTGGAGCGCGGCGACCACCGAGTTGAGGTTGGGCTGGGAGGTGCTGCCGCTCATTGCCGCGAGGGCGAGGTCGACGACGTCCACGCCGGCGTCCGCGGCCCGGAGCACGCTGGCGGCCGCGATGCCGCTCGTGTCGTGGGTGTGGAAGTGGATCGGCAGGTCGACGGCCTCCTTCAGCGCCTTCACCAGCTTGTGGGCGGCGTACGGGCGGCACAGGCCGGCCATGTCCTTGATCGCGAGGACGTGGGCGCCCATCTTCTCGAGCTCGCGCGCGAGGCGGACATAGTACTGCAGGGAGAACTTGTCCCGGCGTTCGTCCAAGATGTCGCCGGTGTAGCAGACCGCGGCCTCGCACACGCCGTGCGTCTCCTGCACCGCCTCCATCGCGACGCGGAGGTTGGGCAAGTAATTGAGCGAGTCGAAGACGCGGAAGATGTCCATCCCGCTGGCGGCGGCGTGGCGCACGAAGCCGGCGACCACGTTGTCTGGGTAGCTGGTGTAGCCGACGGCGTTGGCCCCGCGGAACAGCATCTGGAAGCAGATGTTGGGCACGCGGGCCCGCAGTTGCCGGAGGCGCTCCCACGGGTCCTCGCTGAGGAAGCGCATCGCGGTGTCGAACGTCGCCCCGCCCCACATCTCGAGCGAGTAGAGGCCGGGGGCGCGCCGGGCGAGGGCATCGGCGCAGGCGAGCATATCGAAGCTGCGTACGCGCGTCGCCATCAGCGACTGGTGGGCGTCGCGCCACGTGGTGTCGGTCACGAGCAGCCGCTTCTGGCGGGCGGTCCAGCGGGCGAATTCCCGCGGGCCAAGTTCCAGAAGCAACTGGCGGGTACCCGGGGGCGGGGCGACGTGGAGGTCGGCCGAGGGGGCCGGCGCGGCAGGCAGCGGACGCTCGGGACGGTAGCCCTTGGCGTGGGGGTTGCCGTTGACGATGACCTGGCCGAGGAAGTTGAGCAGCTTGGTCGCGCGGTCGCGGCGCGGCTTGAAGGCGAACAGCTCGGGAGTGGTGTCGATGAGCGTCGTGGTGGCCTGCCCGGCCTGGAACTGCGGGTGGGCGATCACGTTCTCGAGGAACGGAATGTTCGTCTTCACGCCGCGGATGCGGAACTCGCTCAGCGTCCGGTGCGCGCGCCGCAGCGCGATGTCGTACGTCTGCCCGCTGGTGATGCTCTTCACGAGCATCGAGTCGTAGAAGGGCGTGATGACCGCGCCCGCGTAGCCCATCCCGCCGTCGAGGCGCACGCCGAAGCCGCCCGGCGAGCGGTAAGCGACGATGCGGCCGTAGTCGGGGACGAACTTGTTCTCGGGATCCTCCGTGGTGATCCGGCACTGGATCGCGTAGCCATTGCGCGGGATGTCAGCCTGGCGCGGCATCCCCACCTCGGGCGAGTGCAGCGAGTGGCCCTGCGCAATCAGGATCTGGGCGCGCACCAGGTCGAGGCCAGTGATGACCTCGGTGACGGTGTGCTCCACCTGGATGCGGGGGTTCATCTCGATGAAGAACCACTCGTGGCGGTCGAGGTCGTAGAGGAATTCCACGGTCCCCGCGTTGTCGTAGCGGATCTCGCGCGCGATGCGGGCGGCGGCGTCGCAGAGCTCGTTGACAATCTTCTCCGGCAGGCCGAACGAGGGCGCGACCTCGATCACCTTCTGGTGGCGCCGCTGGACGGAGCAGTCGCGCTCGTGCAGATGGAGGACGTTGCCGTGCTGGTCGCCGAGCACCTGCACCTCGATGTGCTTGGCCCGCGGAATGTACTTCTCGAGGAAGACGGCGGGGTTGCCGAAGGCACGGCCGGCCTCGGCCTGCGCTTCGTCGAGGAGGTTGGCGAGGTCCGCGGCGCGGTGGACGACCCGCATCCCGCGACCGCCGCCGCCGAAGGCCGCCTTGATGATGAGCGGGAATCCGATCGTGCGCGCCGTGGCGAGCGCCTCGTCTCGGTCGGTCAGCGGGTTCTCGGTGCCAGGTAGCGTCGGCACGTTGATCCGCTGCGCCAGGGCGCGCGCCGCGGTCTTGTCGCCCATCATCTCGAGCAGCTCCGGCCGGGGGCCGACGAAGATGATCCCCGCGCGGGCGCAGGCCCGGGCGAACTCGGGGTTCTCGGACAGGAAGCCGTAGCCTGGGTGGATGGCGTCGACCCCCTTCTCCCTTGCGACCGCGATGATGCCGTCGATGTCGAGGTAAGCCGCGACCGGCCCGCGTCCGGTCCCGACGACGTACGCCTCATCCGCCTTATAGCGGTGAATGCACAGCCGGTCCTCCTGCGCGAACACGGCCACCGTGCGGAGGTTGAGCTCCGTGCCGGCGCGGAAGATGCGGACCGCGATCTCGCTCCGATTGGCGGCCATCAGTTTCCGGATCGGGCGGAGCGGCACGGCGGGGGCGGGCGGGTTGGGCTTAGCTGAGGAGGGCATAACGCGGCAGGGTCGGGATTAAGGAGAGGGTGCACTGCTTGGGAAGCGCGAAGCGTGCCAGACCGCCAAAAAAAGGGCGCCCGGGAAGGGGCGCCCTGAGGCTGGTGCGGAGGGGGAAGCCGACTCAGCGGCCGCGACCGGTCCGCCCTAGCGTGTAGGTGAAGAAGACCGAGCGCTCCTCGCCGAGGAGGCGGTTGGCGCGGCGGTAATCCTGGTCCAGTGCGTTGTTCACGTTGATCGCGAACGTGTGGTCCAACGCCGAACCGCGGCCTTGGAGCCGGTAGCGCACGCCGAGGTTCCACAGCGTGTAGCCGGGCGTCCGGAGCCGCCACTGGTAGGTGGTGCGAGTGACCACCCGTTGGCCGTTCGCCGTCGTGGCGTAGGTGTCGCCCGCGTTGGGGGCTTCGGTCGGCGTTGGGCCAACGTGCGTCACGCCCAGATTAGCCGAGAAGCCGCGCAGCGAGCCAGAGGTGGGGGCCCACTTCAGGTAGGCGCCGCCGTTGACCGGGGCGATGCCCTGTACCCGCCGGCCGATCGCGAGGGGGAAGGCGCTGCCGAAGTCGGTGTAGATCGAGTAGACGTGTCCCCAGCTGCCACCGGCGGACAGGGCGTCGGTCAGGCGCCAGTTGAGGTCGACCTCGAAACCGCGCACCAGTTGGTCGCCGTCGCGGCGGGTGGTCGTCTGGTAGTTGCCGGAACCGGGGGGGGTCTCCTCCACCTCGGTCACCAGCACGTTCTCGCGGATGGCGTAGAAGCCGGAAACGGTGAAGTTGAGGCGATCGTTGAGCAGGGATCCCTTGAAACCGTAGTCGTAGCCGCTGGCCACCTCTGACTTGTAGCCGGGATCGGCGACCACCGGGGTGGCCTCGGACTGCGGCACGAAGTAGCTTTCGCTGTAGTTCGCGAAGAAGCGCAGGCCGGCCCCGAGCTTGTAGTTGATGCCTAGGTTGGGCTTCAAGGCGTTCATCCTCTTGTCGAGCATCTGCCCGGGGGCGAAGCCCGGGGGCGGCTGGGTGAAGTCCCGATGGCGGAAGCGGACCGTGTCGTAGCGGCCGCCTGCGTAGGCGAGCAACCGGCCGTCCAACAGGGCCGCCTGGTGCCGCAGCAGGCCGCCTACCACGGTCACGCGCTGCTTGCGGATCCGGGTCGCGACCTCCTGGCCCCAAGTGAACCACTTCGGGAAATAGGCCACCGGCGCCGTCGGGGTCAGTGTGAGCGGATCGAGGCGGGCCGTGCGCACCGCGTTCCACGCGACGAGGTCCGGGTTCGAGGCGTTCGCGAACTGGCGGATCGGGTCCCAGCGGTAGTAGTCATTGAGATCGATCGTCGCGAGCGTCCGGTGCTCGATCCGCCGGTTGTTGGTCCAGTAGTGCGCGAGCACATCTCCCTGGAAGCCCCCGCCGTCCTCGAAGATGAGACCCTTCTGGGGCGTCGCGCCGCGGGCGGACTGAACGGGGTTGGTGGCGACGCCCGGGTTGATCGTGATGCCGCCCCAGCCGGTGTTCTGGTTGTAGTCCCAGCGCCGCACGAGGTAGTAGTTGCCCGACGCGCGCACGCTCCAGATCTCGTTGATCCGCTTGTCATAGTTAGCCGTCAGCCCGGAGTAGCCGCGGTTGAGCTCAGAGTTCGGTCCGAACGGGTTCACGCGCGCGAGATTCCAAGCGTAGCCGACGGCCTCGTCGTCCAGGTTGGAAGCGGTGCCTTTCTGGTCGGTGATGAGGGGCGCCGCGTTCAGCGGAGCGTGGCGCATCTGCAGGAGGTATTCAGCGGACACGAGGAGGTTGGAGGAGTCCGGGAAGGTGTGCTTGAGGGCGCCGTAGTACTCGTAGTTGCGGTTCCGGGCGTACTCCTGGCCGAAGTCCCGCTGGTAGTGGCTGCCGGTGACGATGTACGAGGTGGTGCCGAGGGAGGACTTCGCGAGCGGCCCCGTCGCCTCAAGAGTCACGCGCTCGGTGCCGTAGGAGCCGTAATTGAAGGTGACCTTCTGGCCCTCGCGGGTCTTGGGACCCTTCGAGATCATATTCACCATCCCGCCGGGCGACGAGCGGCCGTAGATTGCAGCATTCGAGCCCTTGATGACCTCCATCCGGTCGATGTTGGAGGAGCCGTAGCGGCCCAGCCGGAAGAAGCCGTCGCGCAGCTGGAAGCTGGAACTGAAGCCGCGCAGGTTGAAATTCCCGCCGATGTCCAGGCCGGTGAAGCTGCCGATGTGCACGATGTTGTCGGCCAGCTCGAAGATGCCGAAGTCCTCGAAGAACTCGGCGGTCAGCACGTTCACCGTGTAGGGCAGGTCGATGATCTTGGTCGCGACGCGGGTCCCCGTCATTGTCTCGGCGGGCGCGTAGCCACGGTCACCGCTCGCGGACACGCTGAACTCGGACAGGCGCACGACATCGTCGCCAGCAGGCGGCGACGCTTGGGCCGGGGCCGCCGCCCGGAGGGGCAGCGCGAGACCGAGGGCAAGGGCGAGCAGCGCGGAGGCGCAGTAGCCGGGATCAAGGCAGGGTCGAGTCAGGGTCATGGTTTGACGGGGTGGGTGAGGAGACCTTCGGGCCTGCCCGAGGTCAAGGCTCCCGCCGAGCCTCGGCTCCTCCGTCGAGGATCCGCGCTTGTTCCCCGGGCGCGAAGGGAACGGCCGTCGGCGCGTCGCCCCGCCGCCGGCGCGCGGCCGCCACCCCGCGGTAGGCGGCATCCAGCCACGATGGAGGTACGCACCGCAGGGCACGGACCGCCCAGCTGGTGCCGGGCAGGAGGGCCAGGGCGTGCAACGCGCCGTCCGCCCGCAGGAACCACGGGCCCTCGAGCCGGCGATTCCAGTCCGGCACCAGGATGAGCGAATCCGGCGGGTCTGCGTCCGCGCCCAAAGCGGCCCGGACCGCGCGTCCCTCGGCGCCATCGAGCGCGGCGAAGCGCAGGCGCGCCCGTGGATCGCGGCGGATCAGCCACCGCACGGATCGTCGGCAGAGGGGGCACTCGGCATCGAAGAGGAGAACGGGCTGCGGGGCGGACGCCATCCCGCGAACCTTGGGCGGCGATCCCGGCTGCGGCAACCATCGGAGCAGCCTGCGGCTTTGACGCGTTCCGGAATTCGACCACGCTCCGCCCGCTCATGCACGCCGCCACCCACATTCACATCAAGGGAGCCCGTGAGCACAACCTGCGGAACCTCGAAGTGCGGCTGCCCCGCGGGAAGCTCGTGGTGATCACGGGCCCGAGCGGTTCCGGTAAGTCCTCGCTCGCCTTCGACACCCTGTATGCGGAGGGCTACCGGAAGTACATCGAGTCACTCAGCGCTGCCGCGCGCGCCGCGCTCGACCAGTTGAAGCGGCCGGAGGTCGACTTCATCCACGGGCTTTCCCCGGTGCTCGCGATCGAGCAGCGCACCGGCACCGGTGGCCCCCGCACCACCATTGCCACCGCCACCGAGATAGCCGACTACGCGCAACTCCTCTGGTCGCTCGCCGGCGAGCAGCGCTGCCCGGCCGACGGCGGGCGGGTGCTGCAGCGCTCCCTCGACGACAACGTGCAGCACGTTCTCACCGCCTGCGCCGGCGAGCGGATCCTGATTCTCGCCCACTGCCTCCGCGCGCGCCCCAGCGTCCTGCGCGACGAGCTCCCTCGTCTTCGCCAACGGGGTTTCCAGCGCGTCCGGATTGGCGGCGAGATCAAGTCGCTCGAAGATCCGGGCCTGCTCCCGCCCGGTTCCGGCACCCGCGAACTGGAGGTGGAGCTGGTGGTCGACCGGCTGGTCGCGACGGCGGAGCAGCGCAGCCGGCTGGCCGATTCGCTGGAGCTCGCCTTCCGGGAGGGTCGCGACCGGGCGATGGTGCTGGCGCAGCCGAAAGCCGACGCACCCTGGCGCGAGGTGCCGCTCAGCCAGTCGCTCGCCTGCGAGACGTGCGGAGAGGTCTTTCCGCGGCTGACCACCCGGCACTTCTCCTTCAGCCACCGGGATGGCGCCTGCTCGGAGTGCGATGGCATCGGGCGCCGGCTGCGCTTTGCCCCGGAACTGGTCGTGCCGGACCCCGCGAAATCCGTCGACGACGGCGCGATCAAGGCGTGGCGGATCGGCGGCAAGAACCTCATCATCCGCCACAACGCGCTGCTCCGCCAACTCGCGGAGCAGTTGCCCTTCGACGCGGAGAAGCCGTGGACGGACCTGTCCGCCGAGGTCCGCCGGATCCTGCTGCACGGTGCCGGGGACCGGCAGTTCGCCTTCAAGCTGCGCCGGATGCGCGAGGCGCGGGCGATGCCGTTCGCCGGGGTGATCGCCGACCTCGAGCAGAGCTTCCGGGAGACCGACAGTGAGGGGTTCCGCGCCCGCCTCGCGACCTACATGGTCAGCGGCGAGTGCCCGACGTGCCGCGGGGCGCGCCTCAATCCGCGCAGCGCCGCCGTGCGGCTCGGCGGGATTTCCTTCCCGGAGTTCATGCGCCTGGACGTCGCCGCCGCCGCCACCGCCGCGGATACCCTCGCGGGCGGGCCCGCGGCGGACCCTGCGCTGAAGGAGGTCATCGGTGGCGTGCGCGAGCGGTTGCGGTTCCTGCTCGAGACCGGACTCGGTTACCTGACCCTCGACCGGGACTACGGGACGCTCTCCGGCGGCGAGGCCCAGCGGGTGCGCCTCGCTACCCAGCTCGGGATGGGCCTGATGGGCGTGATCTACGTCCTCGACGAGCCCAGCATCGGGCTCCACCCCCACGACAACCAGAAACTCCTCGACACCCTCACGGCCCTCCGCGACCGGGGGAATACGGTCGTGGTGGTGGAGCACGACGAGGACACGATGCGGCTGGCCGACGAACTGATCGAGCTCGGCCCCGGCGCGGGCGTCGAGGGCGGCCAACTCCTCTTCCAAGGCAATCCGGCGGACTGCCAGCGCCGAACCGCCCGCGAGTCGCTCACCGGCGCGTATCTCGGCCGGCGCCTGCAGGTCACCCGGGAGGCGGCGCCCAAGAGTCCCGATGGCGCGTGGCTCTCGGTCCGCGGCGCGCGGGCCAATAATCTTAAGGAGATCGATGCGCGCTTTCCCGTCGGCCTGCTCACCTGCGTGACGGGCGTCAGCGGCTCCGGTAAGAGCACCCTTGTGCTTGACGTGCTCGCCGCGGAGGCGGCCCGGCGGCTGAACGGCGCGCGGACCATTCCCGGTCCGCACCGGCGGATCGAGAATCTCGAGTTCTTCGAGAAACTGGTGCAGGTGGATCAGGAACCGATCGGGCGCAGCCCCCGTTCCAACCCCGCGAGCTACGTCGATTTGTTGCCCCTGCTGCGCGACCTCTACGC
>JBILWD010000373.1:0-3308 GCA_044370095.1 Opitutaceae bacterium
ACCGGCCCCGCCCACCCTCACGCCACTCCCGCCTCGCCTTCCCCCGTTATGAATCGTCGCTCCCCCCTCACCCTGCTCGGCTCCCTCTTCGCCGCCGCGCTCGCGCCCGCGCAGCCCACCCCCGCCGCCCCGCCGTCGGGCGACCAGCCGCTCGTGCTCTCGGCCTTCCGCGTCGATACCAGCCGGGACCGGGGCTACGTGGCCACCAACTCGACCACCGGCACCCGCCTCAACCTCGAGATCAAGGCCATTCCCCTCCCCATCGAGGTCATCACCCGGGAGTTCATCGACGACATCGGGGCCGTCGACATCAAGGAGGCCCTCGAGTACTCGGCCGGCATCGTCCAGGACCAGGTCGCCACCTCGAACAACTTCCTCTTCAGCCCCTCCGGCACCGGCGCCGCCGGCTCGCTGTCGCGCGACACCACCACCGTCAACATCCGCGGCCTCAACACCCGCTCCTTCCTGCGCAACGGGTTCCGCCAGGACACCGTCACCGACGTCATCAACGTCGACCGCCTCGAGGTCGCCCGCGGGCCGCAGTCGCTGCTCTACGGCGTCGCCTCCCTCGGCGGCGTGGTGGCCCTAACGCCGAAATACCCGCGCGGCAACCGGCAGACGGATTTCCGCCTCGGCCTCGGCAGCAACGCCTTCCGCCGCGCCGAGCTCTACCACACCGCGCCCGTCTGGAAGGGCGCCGGGGACGGCCGCTCGCTCCACTTCGGCGTCGGCGTCGTCGCCCAGGAACTCAGCAGCCGCTCGGACTTCGACGACCGCCGCCGGCTGCTGGTCACGCCCGCCGTGGAGTTCCGGCCCTTCCGCGACACCACCCTCTTCATCGACATCGAGTACGGCCGCTTCACCAGCAAGGGCACCGGCTTCCAGGACCTCGCCGACAGCAACGCCGGCAACGTCCGGCAAGCCGGCACCGGCCTGCTCCTCGCCGAGAACCTCAACGAGTGGAACGAGACCCGCCTCGTGGCCCGCGATGTCTTCGGCCGCGACCGCCTCTACCGCTGGAGCGGACCCGACACCTACGGGCGCGATGACTACTTCAACGGCACGATCGAGGTGACGCAGCGGCTCACGCCCGGCCTCACGCTCGTGCTCGGCGCCAACTATTCCGACCGGCTCAACGAGCGCCGCGGCGTGAGCGGCGCGGTCCTCCGCACCACCACCGCCTCCGGCGCGGCCGCCCCCGTGTCCCCGGGCCGCTGGACCGCCGCCGGCGCCGACCCGGTGAACCCCGCCCAGACCCAGTGGAAGACCATCGGGTACGGCTGGAGCCTCGCCGGCACGCACAAGTACATCCGCCAGGCGCGCGCCGACCTCAGCTACGAGTTCACCCTCTGGGGCCAGCGCCAGGGTCTCCTGCTGGGACGGACCGACCAGACGGTGCAGCAGAGCGACCGCGCGAACACCCAGGTGACAAGCAACACGGCCGGCAGCCCGACGCAGGGCTTCCTGCCCTTCGCCGCGCCGGAGTACATCCGCTACGCCGGCGAGCAGTTCCGGCCGTTCCGCGACTCCGTCTTCTCCGAGTGGGACACCGGCCACTACGCCGTCTACCAGGGCCGCTGGTGGCGCGATCGCATCACGACCATCGGCGGCTGGCGCAACGAGCGCTACCTCGTTCGCAGTTACTTCACCTCCTTCGTCAAGCGGGACCCCGCGCAGCCGGACACCAACCTCGACAACTGGACCCTGTCCGGCACGCCCGACCCGGCCAGCCTGGTCAACGCCGCCGGCCAGGCGCGCATCATCAACGGCTACCGCTTCGGCGCGGTGCCGCAGCGCGATGACACTTTCACCCTCGGGCTGAACGTCGCCGTGACCCGCGACGTGAACCTCTACGGCGTGAGCGCGGGCGGCCTGTTCCCCAACACGGGCCAGCGCGACGGCGCCGCCAACCCGTTCAAGCCCGAGCGCACCCAGAGCCGTGAGCTCGGCGCCAAGCTCGACCTGTGGCGCGACCGCGCGGGCCGCTCGCGCGTCTCGGCCACGATCGCCTACTTCGAGGTGGATCGGCAGAACGCCATCTACAACTTCGCCTTCGCCCCGCAGCCGCGCTCGAACGACCAGCCCACGCTGCGCACCGGCTTCACCGGCAACACCCGCGCGGGCGGCGCCGGCCCGGCCGCCTACACGGTGCACAACTCCGGCTACACCACCTTCCAGACCAACCAGCCGGTCACGTACCTGCTGCCGGTGAGCTACGTCGCCGCCGCCGACCTCAGCCACCCGCGCGTCACCGGCGCCCCCCAGCAGGGCGGGTTCCTGCTCGTGGACTACGCCTCGCTGGGCTCGGCCGCCAACGACCCGCTGCGCCGCGCCCTCGAGGCCGCCGCGGGCGACCCGGCGACCAACACCGCCCTCCAGGGCGCCAGCGTCGGTACCGGCGCCACCGCGCTCAACGCCAACAACGCCTACGCCCTCAACCGCAACTCCGACGTCGCCTACGACGACCGCTCCAAGGGCGTCGACGCCCAGCTCTACCTCAACTTCACCGAAAACCTCAGCACCGTGATCACCTACACGCACCTGGTGCAGGCGGTCACGGGGGGCTTCGAGATCGTCGACCAGCCCGCCAGCACCGAGTACGACTCGTGGTGGCGCTACCTGCGCTATTCCACCGAGGACGCCCGCGCGGTCGCGCTCGACGAGGCCAAGGCGACGGTCTCCAAGGTCGGCGCGATCGGCCGCCGCACCAGCGACGTCCCCCGCAACGTCTGGGCCGTGTGGAACAACTACAAGTTCACCACGGGCTCCCTCCGCGGGTTCGAGGCCAGCCTCGGCGTCACCTTCAACGGGCCGCGCCAGGGTGAGCAGGTGATCGACAACGGCCTGCGCGACCGCTCGAACGACGAGAACCGCCGCTATCGCCCGCCGATCCCGCTCGAGTACAAGGTCAACGCCGCCCTCGCCTACCGCGGCGACCTCTTCGGGCGCCGGTGGAACGTCCGCCTCAACCTGACCAACCTGCTCGACGAGCAGAAGATGGTGAGCACGAACACGACCACGCTCTTCCTCAACCCGGCCACCGGCGCGCTCGTCCCCTCCGTCACCCCCGGCGCCCAGCGGGTCACGGTCCCCAACCGCGCCGTCCGCTACTTCGAGCCGCGCTCCTTCCGCCTGAGCCTGAGCACGCGCCTGTGACCCGCCGCCGCGGCCATCGCGCGGCGCCGCTCGCCGCACTTGCCCTCGCGCTGGCGGCGCCGGCCTCCGCGACCCCACCCGGACCGGTGCGCACGGTCAGCCCCGCCCCGGGGGTTGAGTTCGCCTTCGCGTGGATCCCGCCGGGCACGTAC
>JBILWD010000375.1:0-3307 GCA_044370095.1 Opitutaceae bacterium
TCTCCTTCTTGCCGACGAGGGTCCACTCGTAGCGGTCGGGCGCGCCGTTGAACATGTCGAACTGGTCGCTGGTGCGCTGGCCGTCCGCGGCCGTGCCCGGATTGTCATAGGCCACGTTGGGGGCGCGGGTCACACGGCGGCGGCCGGCGTTGTAGACCCAAGCGCGGCGGGGCTCCTTGACCTGATCCATCGTCTCCTGCGCGAGGAGGATGGTGCCGGCGAGGCGTGCCGGGGCCGTGACGGCCTGCTTGAAGAAGATCAGCGTGTTGGAGGACTCGAGCTCCTTGGCGGTGATGTCGGGGCGGGTGTAGTTGAAGAGGAACTCGTCCTCGAACTTCACGAGCTGGAAGCCACCGCCGCGCTCGACCGCCGCCTGGTCGATGTAACGGGTCGCGGCGACGCCGCGGAAGCGGGTGAGGGAGTTCCAGAGCACCTCGAGCCCGTTCTGCGGGAGGGGGAAGGGCACGCCGACCGTCGCCCCGGCGATGCCGTTGCCGCCCGCCACGAGGGAGGCGCTGGTCGCGTTGCGGCGGGTCGCGTCATAGACGCGCTGCGGGTTGGAGGCGCTGCGGCGCGTGGGGTAGACGGCCAGCTTGTAGGTCGGATGGGCCTGCAGCATCGCCAGCTGGCCCGGGGTGAGCTGGGCCTGGTACTGGGCGGCGTTGGCCGCCGTCACGGTGAACCGGGGCTGGTCCGCGGCGAACGGGTCGGGATGGTGCATCCCGGGCTGGTAACCGGCGGGCGCGGCGGTGATCCCGCCGGTCCAGGCGGGAATGGTGCCGTCGGCGTTGCCCTTGGCTTCGGCGCCGAGGGGGGTGAGGTCCTGGCCGAGGCGTGCGGCGTCGGCGGCGGAGACCGCCGCGCAGGCGGCGCTGGCGGTGGCGGCCAGGAGGAGGGCGGAGGAGAGCAGGTTCATGGGACGGGGTCCTGGGGGTTCAGAAGGAGTACTTGAGGGTGGTCGCGACGTAGTCGCGGTCCGACAGCAGGTTGAATTTGCCGGCGCCGGTGAAGTTCACGTAGCGCAGCTCGAGGGACCAGGCGTTGCGGTAGGTGAACTCAACCGCGACGTTCACGCTCTTCCGGCCGGGGATGAAATTGCCCAGCGGGAGCGGGGTGACGCCCTTGACGTCGTGGGTGAAGGCCACCGTGGGCTGGAGGTTCACGTTGGGCAGCACGTTGTTGTAATCGAGGCGTGCCAGGAGCTGGTAACCCCACGAGAACCGGTCCGCGAAGGCGGCCGTCGCGGTCGCGGGCACCTGCGGGAAGCCGGCCGTGTTCATGAAAGTCTGCGAGGCGCTCGAGAAGGTGGCCGGGCCGTCGTAGCGCAGGACGTCCTTGGACGGCAGGTTAGCCCACACGCCGCCGACCTCGCCGAGGACGGTCAGTTGCTGGGAGCCGAGGGTCGGCCCGAAGACCTTGGTGAGCGTCGATTGCGCGGTCCAGACGCGGTGCCGGCGGTAGCCGCTGATCTCGCGGCCGTACTGGCCGAGGTAGTTGCCCAGCTGGTTGGCGGACGCGAACTGCGGCGCGAGCGCGGAGAGCGTCGCGAAGAGCACCTCGACGTCGTCCACCTGCAGCGGAACATCATTCTTGAGCGAAACCTCGCCCTGCCAGGAGATGCCGGAACCTCCGAGGGCGGTATTGAAGCTGAGGCCGAATAGGCTGAGGTCCTCGGCGTACTCCGTGAAGTAGCGGCCGGAGGCAGCTGCGGTGAGCAGCGCGATCTGGCGGGCGCCAGCGATGGCGGCCTGCACCTGCGGGCTCTGCAGGGTGGCGATCTCGACGGGCGTCAGGGTCGTCGGCGCGAGGGAGGACTTCACGATCATCTGAAAGATCGCAGCCGCCTGAGCGGAGGCCTGTGCGGCCGGCAAACCACCGCGCAGGAAGGCGGCGGTCAGCGGGCCGGTCAGATTGGTGTCGATCGGCGTGGTCGGGGTACGGGCGCTGATGACGGGTGAGCGGCTGTTGTAGCGCGCATAGTAGAGGCCGAACTCGGTGTTGTTCAGTCCCGCGGCGAGGATGCGGGTGGAGACGCCGAACTGATTGAAGTTGCCGGCGTCCCGATCCTCCGCGCGAGAGATTCCGCCGATGGTGCTGCCCTGGTCAGCGATGCTCCCGAAACCCAGCCAGACCGTGCGGCCCCCGCGGGTCGCGAAGTCATTGGTCGAGAAATAGGTGCCGGCCGGCTCGAGCTCGTTGCGGCGGAACTCCAGCAGCCAGAAGGGCTCCACGGTGATCTCGGGAGTCAGGCCGATGGAGGCCTTCACCATGTTCACCGGCAGCAGCGCTTCCTTCAGCTCGGAGCCCGGAACGCGCAGTTTCGAGAGGTCGGCCGCATTGACGACGTTGATTCCGTTGGGGATGAAGGTGCTCTCGCCGAGGCTCAGCACCTGCCGCCCGATCCGCAGGTCGAAGGGCAGGCCGCCGGCGACGTCCGTCTTCACTCGGCCGTAGAGGTCCAGGAGCTGCGCGCCCTTGACCGTGCGATCCCGCGCCTGGTCGGATAGCGGGGTGCGGGCGGTCTCGTCGGCCTTCAGGTCATTGTACCAGTACCCGCGGGCCAGCGCCCCGAAGTTGCCGTACCGGACCTCGAGGTCGTGGTTGCCCTTGAGCAACTGGGAGGCCCAGCCCTTCCCGTAGTTCAAGTTGCCGTCGTCGGCGTTGACCGAGTACTGCGTCCCCGTCAGCCCCTGGAAGTTGCTCGTGACGCCGTAGAAATTGCGGTCCGGGTTCTGCAGCCGGTAGAGGCCGCCGAAGGAGAGCGTGGAGTCGAAGCTCACCTTCAATTCGCCCTCGGAGACTTGGAGGGCGGAGGCGGACGGCAGTGCGGCGGCAAGGCCGAGGATAAGACCGGGAAGGATCCGGCGGGACGGGGGCAGGTTCATAGTTGGATCAGGGTCGCGGCCGGTCCGGCACGGAATTTCGCCGGCGATCGCGGGGTGTTAAGGGCCGACAGAAAGCCCCGAAGTCACCGTCCGGCAAGGGCGAAAGCGCCTTCCCCGGGCTTCTGGGCAATCCCCCCGCGGGCGGGGCGCGGCGGGAAACCGCTTTACGCGGGCCGCAGAAACGTGCCTCGCTGGGGGATGCCCGGCCCCGACTCCACCCCGCTTTCCCGCCTCGAATTCCTCCAAACCGGGGCCGCCGCCCTGCTCGCCGGCGCGCCCGCCGCCGCCGCCGCGGCCGCCTCGAGCTCCCGCCGCGCCGGGATCATCGCGGCGGAGAACGCGCGCGAGGGGGCCCGTGACTGGCAACTGACCCGGGTGCGGGTCGACCAGGACGGGTTTCGCTCCCCCGCGGTTGAGGGCTA